>JAUNBR010000055.1 GCA_030527015.1 Planctomycetia bacterium | reverse complement strand
TCGTGCAAATTTTGACAAAACTTTTGCGAAATTTTAAATTGGAATGAGTATAAAATACAAGAAAATCAAAAATTTATAGCGAATCAGATATAAAAACCTCACTCACTGCGAATTATTATGGAATCTTAAGTAAAACCTGTAATTGTAAAATAACACGAAAAACTATTATGAATCATCCATTTATCATAACCAAAAGTTTCCTGATTTTAATCATTTTTTTCCTTTCAGGTATGACTCCATCCATGATTTGTTTAGCCGCGGCACCACGAGAATCAGAGATTCAGGCAGCGGTCACGAAAGGACTGGACTGGCTGGTTTCACAGCAGTCGCGCTCCGGACGGTGGACTGCGAATGGAGGAGAATATCCCACGGCCATGACGGCACTAGCGGTTACTGCACTAACGGCGGAAGGATCCACGACGACTCAGGGGAAATACGCTCCCTCCATTCGCCGCGGTGTGGATTATCTCCTGGCGCAGTCACGTCCGAATGGTTTAATCGGGTCTTCCAGCGATCAGCGATACACTTATGGCCACGGTTACGCCATGCTGGCACTTTCTCAGATTCTTGGCGAAGAAGAAGATATCGAGTGCCGTCAGCACATCATTAATGTTTTAACGAAAGCCGTGGAATTCACCTGCCGTGCGCAGACTCAAAAAGGTGGCTGGGGTTATGTCAGCGCAAAAGATGGAAATAATTATGATGAGGGTTCCACCACCATCACTCAGGTTCAGGGACTTCGTGGATGCCGAAATGCAGGAATTCCTGTTCCGAAAGAAACGATCGATAAGGCGATTCGATACATTCACATGTGCACCGGTCCTGATGGTGGCGTACAGTATAATACAGGTGGTGGCCCGGGACGGCCCGCGATTACCGCCGCAGCGATCGCCTGTCTGTATAATTCCGGTGAATATGACGATAAATATGTCCCCAAAATGCTGAGATTCTGTCAAGAATCCCTTAATGATATGAACTCGAACGCCATGGGCTTTTGGCATTACGCTCACTTTTATTATGCACAGGTGATGTATCGTCAGGGAGGACCGGAATGGGCACAGTATAAAGAAAAAATCGCTGGAAAACTTTTACAGGAAGCCAGCGCCCCCGGTGGATGGACACAGGGATATATCGGACACGTTTACACCACCGCAAATAATCTGCTGATTTTACAGTTAGATCGCGGAACACTCCCCATTTACCAGAGATAATTATATCCGATACACTATAAATTTCCGCTTCTCAGGTATTTTTACTTCGCTGAAAATGTCTGCATTTAGAGCCGCGCAAAACGGAAATGTAAAGTGGAACCAGGATAATTCCAGATGTATACCATCTCGTTTTTACATTTATTTTAACTTTTATACCGATTTAGTTTTTATACCCAATACCATATTTCCTCGTCTCATGAAAATTTAATTTCTCGCGGAAAATGCCTGCTTTCAGAACCGCGCAAAACGGAAATTTAAAAACAGAATTAGCATTTTATAATTTAATTTACAGTAATAAAAAATAAAAAAATGTCTCTGACAGATTTTTAAACCATGTAAAAACAGATGAAATAAAAATTCATCATGTATCGAACATAAATATTTTGTAGTTTTTTTATCATCATTTCATAACACATTTTTTGGAAAATCATACCATGGATTCAATTAATAAATTGCGCGACGCACGCGCGAAAATCTGCGAACAGCTTTCTCAGGTAATTGTAGGTCAGGATGCTGTGATCGACGAACTGTTAATTACTCTTTTTTGTCGTGCCCACGCGATTCTGGAAGGAGTGCCCGGTCTGGCCAAAACCCTTTTAATCAGCACGCTCAGCCGTGCACTGAATCTGTCATTTAGCCGAATTCAGTTCACGCCTGACCTGATGCCTGGAGACATTACCGGCACGGACATTATCGAAGAAGACCGGTCCACAGGAACACGTAATTACCGCTTTATTCAGGGGCCATTATTCGCGAATGTGGTTTTGGCAGACGAAATTAACCGTACTCCTCCCAAAACTCAGGCTGCACTTCTGGAAGCCATGCAGGAACGACAAGTTTCTGTCGGCGTGATACGTCATAAATTACCGGATCCTTTTTTTGTTTTGGCCACGCAAAACCCGATCGAGCAGGAAGGAACGTATCCTCTGCCTGAAGCCCAGCAAGACAGGTTTATGTTTAAAATTTTTGTTAAATATCCTAATTTTAAGGATGAATTCGAAATCGCGAAACGCACGACCACGCTCCAGACGGATAATATTAAACCCGTGCTTCAGGCTAATGAAATTCTGGAAATCCAAAATGCGGTACGTGAAGTTCCCATTTCTGACCATTTAATCCGTTTTACACTGGCGCTGGTGCGTCAGACCCGTGTAAACGAAGAAGACACCCCGGACTTTATTCAGCAGCAGCTGGCGTGGGGCGCGGGGCCACGTGCCGTGCAATTTTTAATTCTCGGTGCGAAAGCTCGTGCACTGATGAACGCAAGAACTCATGTGACAGCGGAAGACATTATCGCACTGGCACATCCAGTGATGCGGCACCGAATCCTGCTGAGTTTTCCTGCCGAAAGTGACGGGATCACTCCAGATCAGGTAATTTCACAGCTTTTGGAGGAAACTCCTGCACGTGAAGATGAATTAATGCGGCATCCCCGTTTTCAGAAAATGTTTCAGTAAATAAAAAACATGGAAGAAAGCCTGGTAAATATATATTTTTCACATACTACTTTTTATCCAGTTTCCATGGAATATTCTGTTTCATATATTAAATCACAGACCGACATTTTCTCTTTTCTTCGGTGAAAATGCAGTAAACATGTGATTTCATGACGAAACCTTATATACTAATTTCCGTTTTATGCGGCTCTGAAAACAAACATTTTCAGCGAAGAAAAAATGCCTGGGAAACGGGAATTTATAGTGTATCAGGTATAATATTTTTTTGGAATGCACTTTCTTCCATGTATACCTTTCACCCCTTTAATATTTTATGGCTTATACACGTTTTTTTGACCCCACCGCGCTGAAGCGTATCCACCAGCTGGAATTACGGGCAAGATATATCATGGAGGGTTTTCTCTCCGGAATGCACCGCAGCCCATTTTTTGGTAACTCCGCTGAATTCCTTCAGCACCGACAGTATATTCCTGGAGATGAAATCCGAAAAATTGACTGGAAAATCTGGGGGAAACAGGATAAATTATACGTAAAACAGTTTCAGGAAGACACGAATCTGCGCGCTACACTTTTAATTGACTCCTCTGAAAGTATGTGTTATGAACGACTCGCGCCAGCAGAAAACAAGAAAGCGAAATCCTCTTTCACTCCTGGAATGAGTAAGTATGAATACGCAGCCACTCTGGCAGTGAGCCTGGCCTACCTTCTTTTAAAACAGCAGGACAGCGTGGGCGCAGTACGTTTTGACGAAAAAATCCGCCAAATTATTCCTCAGAGAACACGACAAAATCATTTAAATTCACTGATTCAGACACTGGATATCGAAACCCCCAGCGAAAAGACAGACATGGAACCCATTTTACGAACGGCGGCGGAAACCTTTCCGAACCGTGGGATGATGATTTTATTTTCTGATCTTTTAGTGCCCCGGGAAGGTTTTTGGAACGGTTTAAAAGCGCTGCGCAGTCACCGTCATGATGTAATCGTATTCCACATTCTGGATGATGATGAACTGGATTTTCCATTTCAGGGTCCCTCACGTTTTGAAGGACTGGAAACGCTGGATATTCTCCGGTGTAATCCGCGTTCTCTGCGTGCTGGATACATGGAAGCACTCAATGAATATTTAGAAGAAATCCGTACTGGCTGCATTCAACAAAATGTCGATTATGTACTGGTACGCACCAGTGATCCTTTCGATAAAACCCTTTCAAAAATTGTCCTTTCGCGGCGACAAACAATTAAAACAGCATAACGTACCAGTTCATGTTTATTCATACCGTTTCACATCCGATTTCCTTTCACCCTGTCTGAAGATTATATACCTGAATACCAGATTCGTCAGACACCGGGACCATTAAATCCGATAATATGCTTCCCATTAAAAATTCCGTTTTGCGCGGCTCTGAAAGCCTGGCATTTTCAGGCGAAGCAAAATATGTCGGTGAAGCGAGGTTTTATAGTGTATCGGGTATAAATACCATTCCTTTCCACTTTCACTTCACGTATTTTTTAATGGTACACCTGGTTTTATAAATTTCATTTTATGTGATTTTAGAAACTGAGATTTTACTAAAAAATGCTTAACTGCTTTTTTTTGACGGTCAAAAAAATAAAATATTTCATGCGCTGAATATAAAAATGTCCCGGCTCTTAAATATATAAGAACCGAGACGAAAAGAAACCAAAAATAAAAGCAGAAAAGTAAAATTATCATACCATCCATAATTAGTTTATTAAATACTTCACAGATAACATAAAAATAGATTCCCATGTTCCTTCATCCATTACTTCTTTGGGGTTTACCTCTGGTTCTTGTTCCGTTATTGATCCACCTGATCAATTTACTCCGTCATCGGCGTATTCGCTGGGGAGCGATGGAATTTTTATTAGCAGGCTTTCGGCGTCACCGTACATGGGTGAGAATGAAAGAAATCCTTTTACTGCTGATGCGTATGCTGGCGGTGGCGATGATCATTTTTATCGCAGCACAGCCAATTTTAAAGTCTCGCCCTGGAGGGATTTTACTCGGAGGAAACCGCATTCATCATATCGTTTTGCTGGATGACAGTTTTTCCATGCAGGACAGACAGGGAAATCACAGTGCGTTTCACACCGCGAAAGATGTCGTCCTCCAGCTGGGTCAGGAAGCAGCGAAGCAGAATCAGATGCAAAATTTTACGCTTTTAAGATTTTCCCAGGCCAGAGCGAAAGAACAAAACGTATTAAATGCCCTGAAAGATGCGCCGTCAGACGGAACCGGCGTTTCTGCAGACACCGCAGGAAATACAGATCCCACTTCTCCGGCCACAGAAAAAACTTCAGCGGACATGCATTCAGAAAATAAAATACCTTCTGAAAACTCTGAAGATAAGCAGACAGAGGATTCTCAAATTACCTCTTTTGGAAAACTCACTCCGGATATGCTTTCAGAACCGGTGGACAATAATTTTCAGCAGAGACTGGAAGGGGTTTTAACACCACTAACTGCCAGTGATTTCGCCGATAATCCTCTGTCAGCTCTGAGAGCGGTGGAACACCTGGCTCCGCCGACGGCCGATGAAAAAAGGATTCTTTATCTGGTTACAGACTTCCGAAAACACCAGTGGGAGCAGAATCAGGATATTAAAACCCTTTTAACCGAGATGGAAAAATCCGGTATTACATTAAAATTTATTGACTGTGTGGAAACAGAGCATCCGAATTTAGCGATCACAAAACTGTATCCAGCGGAAGGCACTCTCGCAGCGGGAGTACCTCTGGTAATGCACGTGGAAGTTACAAATTTTGGCACCTCGGCAGCAAAAAATGTCGTCATTCATCCGAGCACCGATTTTCCGGCTGCGGCCACCACTTCTGATGAACGTTCCTCTTCCGATACGCGGACACCCGAGAACACCTCGACAGGAAATTCATCAGGTAACACTTCCGAGAATCCAGAAAATTCTGATGAAAACACAAAGAGTGCATCCTCTGCAGCGGACTCTGAAAATCCCTCATCTAAAACATCTTCCCGATCTGGAAATAATTTAATCGCAGTAACCATTACAGAAATTCCTCCAGGGGAAACCGTTCGGGAACAATTTATCGTCAGAATTCCCACGGCCGGAAAACATATCATTCATGCAAAACTGGACAGTGATACCATTCTTGCAGATAATATCCGCAGCTGTATAGTGGACTTTCCTTCTCAGGAATCCGTCTTAATTATAGACGGAGACGCGCAGGCGAAAGATGCAAAAACATTAATGATGGCGCTGGCGCCAGGCGGAAATGTAAATACAGGAATCGCCCCTCGGCTGGAATTACCACGATTTTTAAGCACGAATCCTCTGAGTAATTATTCCGTGATTTACTTACTGAATGTGGGAAAATTAGACCGGCAGGCCGTTACCTCTCTGGAGGAATATATTAAAAATGGCGGAGGAGTGGCCATGTTTCTTGGCCCCCTTACAGATCCTGCCGCAGCTCTGTCATGGCACCGTGACGGAGAGGGTTTCTTTCCCGTTAAATTACGCCAGACAGTAGAATTACCAGTCGATTATCTGCAAAAGATTCCTGACCTGCGTGTTTCCAGGCACTCCATTTTCCGGATTTTTGAAGGCAGAGACAGCGGTTTACTATCCACGGTAAACATTCAGAAATATTTTCAGCTGGAAGATGAATCACTGGAACGGCTCATTCCTCAAGAAGATCTTGGCGCAGCAGCGATTTTCCCTCAGGAAGAAAATGTAGCGCAGGAAACAGAAATACAGGGGGAAAATCCAGAGATTACGGAAACCGCTGATACTCGCAGAGATTATCAGGACACACAAGTTATCGCATCTCTGCGAAATAACGCGCCTTTAGTTCTGGAACGGCGCTTCGGAGAGGGGCGTATCGTGATTTTTCTTACCACCGCCAGTTCGGAATGGAATAACTGGGCACGTGGGAATCCAAGTTATGTCGTAACTGCCTTACAGCTTCAGGCACGTCTTTCTTCCCAGAAGGAAACGCCGCCGATGACCGTCGGAGACGCACTTCAGTATTCCATTAATCCTGAAGATTATATGCCTCAGCTGGAATTTATTTCTCCCACAGGAGAAAAATTAGCGGTGGTACAGGGAATTCAGCAGACCTCAGGTGAGTTTTTAGCACCCGGTCCGTTTACAGAAATGGCAGGCATATATCAGGCCAGACTTTTGCCACGTGGAAATCAGACAGATCTCGTGCCTTTAGCAGTAAATGTAGACTGGAAAGAGGGAAATATACACCGTATTTCTGGAGAAGAATTAGCTGAGTTTCTTAAAGAAATACCCTATGAATATTATCGTGCGACGGAATTTTATCTTTCGGATGATACCGGAAGTGGAATTAATATTTCGGACTTCCTGTTATACCTGTTAATTATTTGGCTTATTCTAGAAATGCTGCTGGCCGCCAGCACAAGTTATCATATTTCACCTGATAATTTACATGGAGGAAAAGATATGCTCCAAAAAGGAGGCGGTATTCGTGCTGGGAAGCAAAACCTTAAAGGACGTATAGGACGGGCAGGAGGTGCAAAATGAATCAAGAAACTATTTATTTCCAGTGGGGGAGAATTCAACAAAACAGTGATTGGCTGCTTCCGATTCTGGCATTTTTACTTGTCTGTTTTCTGGTAACGCGTATTTATCGTTATGACTCCAAGGAATTATCCTCCTTCTGGCGGTGGTGCCTTCCCATGCTCAGAATCCTTGCGCTTCTGGTTCTGCTTATTATTTACTTACAGCCACAGTGGTACGCAGAACGTGAAGTACAACAAAATTCGCAAGTTGTACTGATGGTCGACACCAGTTTAAGCATGGGATTACCGAATTCAGAACCCGTCATGGAAACTTTTTTGGCAGGAAAACAGGATGCGGAAACGCTGACACTTTCCCGAAAAAAAGCCGTCATGGAAATACTCCAAAACTCACCGCTGGTACAAAATTTACGACAGAAACATGACGTTATTTTAGCAGGTTTTGATTCAGAGATTAATAAAATCGTTACGCTCCAAAAACTGGCCGCCAACAATAAAACGGATAAACCCGGAACGATTCAGGAAAATTCTGCGTCCACAGAATCATCGAGTAAAGAGGTTACAGAAAACGCCGATCCGAAAGAAAAAAATGCCCACGAAGGAACCCCTGAAGAAAATAGTCCGAGCTCCGGAGAAAATCCGCTGGACTGGGATACCGCGCTGGAAGCACAGGGAACAGAAACCCGACTCGCGGATGCCGTACGAAACTGGATTCAGGCGAATCGTGTCATGCCTCTGGCGGGAATGGTTCTCTTTACAGACGGTGTGCAAAACGCGGGAGGAAATATCGACTCAGCCATTCAAATTGCGCAGGATGCCAGGATTCCCGTATATTCTGTGGGTTTTGGCTCCACACAGCCGATGGAAAATATCCGTATTTATGACGTGGAGTCTCCCGTACGAGTCCAGCCGAATGATCCTTTTACGATCACCGCTCTGGTGCAGGGTTACGGTTTAACTCCCGTCAGCAGTCAAAATAATGGTGCATCTTCTTCTAAAATCGTTCCGGTAAAAGTTCATTTATTTTCTCGTCCTTCCACCGGTAACACACAGAAATCGTCTGAAGATAATACAGAAACTCAGATCGCCACCCAGGAAGTCCTGCTTTCTGATGATGGAAAAGTAGTGCCCGTACGTTTTGAAGTGACGCCCAAAGAACTCGGAAAATTTACATATACCCTGCGCGCAGAGGCACGTCCGAAAGAAGTACTGAAAGATGATAATGAACGTGAAACAGATATAGAAGTAATGGACAGGAAAACAAAAGTCCTGATTTTAGCTGGTGGCCCGACTCGTGAATACCAATTTTTGGTTCCCACACTTTACCGGGATAAAACCATGGAAATCGACATTTTTCTGCAGAGTGCTCAGCCTGGGATTTCACAGGAAGCAGAGCAGATTTTAGATGATTTTCCTTCCACACGTGAAGAAATGTTCGCGTATGACTGTATTATCGCGGTGGATCCAAATTGGAAAGACCTGACGAATCCCCAGATAGACCTGCTGGATCACTGGATTTCACAGCAGGGCGGTGGTATTATTTTAATCGCAGGTGCTGTTTACATGGGAGAAACGGTGGGAGGATGGATCGAAGATCCGAACATGGCGAAAATCCGCGCGATTTATCCCGTGGAATTCGTCCGGCGTTTTTCTAGTGTCCGTCAGACCAGCTTTACCGCCAGAGACCCATGGCCTCTGGACTTTACCCGAGAAGGAATGGAAGCGAATTTTCTAAAACTGGAAGATTCACTTTCTGAAAGTCACCGTGCATGGATGGAATTTCCTGGTTTTTATGGCTATTTTCCCACAAAAGGCCCGAAACCTGGCGCCTCCGTCCTGGCATGGTTTTCAGATCCCTCAAAACGAGAAGGGGAGAACCTTCCGGTGCTCATCTCCTCTCAGTTTTTCGGTGCTGGACGAGCTTTATATCTCGGAACAGGTGAATTATGGCGTCTGCGTACAAAAAACCCGGATTATTTCGTAAGAATTTATACTCAGCTTATACGTTACGTCTCCCAGGGACGGATGTTACAGCAGTCGAACAGAGGTCGGTTAATGATCGCCAGAGACCGATACACTTTAGGTGATTCAATCGAAATTCGCGCACAATTAACGGACTCACAATTAAATCCGTTAAACATTCCGGAGACATTTTTGGACGCTTTATTACCAGATGGCCGGCTCCAGCGTGTTTCTCTTTCCCGTGACCCAGAGCGTTCAGGCCTTTACACCGGAACATTAACGGTCCTGACAGAAGGAATCGTACGTTTAGAATTACCTTTAGAAGGTACAGGAGAACGACTTTCACGGCGAGTGGAAATCGCCCTGCCCGATTTAGAACGCGAAAATCCACAACAAAATCATCTTTTGCTGGAACACTTGGCTTCCACCACCGGAGGTCTCGCCTTCCAAGATTCGGATGAAGCGATAAAAAAGCTCCCTGCAATTATTCCTGACAAAACCCGTACCATCACACTTTCGGCGACAATTAACCCAAAATATCAGAGAGATCTGCTGAAATGGTTAATGATCAGCGCAGTTTTCCTGTTATGTATGGAATGGTTTTTGAGAAGACTCCTTAAACTGGCATAATTTAACGATTTTCCTGAACCACCTAAATATATTTACTATTAAATTAACACAAATATCATAAAAAATTTACTGTTCATAAATTTATTGCTAATTTTCCTTTAAATTTACATTTTGTACAGCTCTGTCTGCAGCATTTCGACAATTAGTGCACTATAAATTTCCGCTTCTCAGGCATTTTTCTTTGCTAAAAATGTCTGGCTTTCAGAGCCACATAAAACGGAAAATTTAAAGGAAAACCAGATAAAATGCTGGAAGAGAAGTAAAAATTTATAGTTCATCAGAAAATATATTATAAAATTTACACTAAATTTATTATTCCAAAAAACAAAAAAGTATTTTTCTCATTTTTATATCCGATTCACTACTAAATTCCGTTTTCCTGTTATTTTTGATTCCCTAAAAGTGCCAAATTTTCTGGCGACACAAAATTTAAGAGAAAAAACAGACACGAAAAACAAAATTTCCTAAAAAATCAGACAAAAATGTCAGGTTCTGCCGTGGGAGGATGTTTTCTATATATGGAATTCCTGGTAAAATAAGAAGAAATACGGAATGAAATATAAAATCGGACATATACCCGTACCAGAATTTTATTTCCTTTTAACAGAAGACATCTGATTTTTATAGGAAAATCGCTTTACGGTAAAATACTTTTTTGAGAAATAAAAATAAACGTTATTTAAGCACTTTAAACATAATTGAAAATTCATATATCGGCTGTCCGATTAATCGTATTTTCTTTTTTTAATCCTGATTTATGACTTATGAATCCTGATCCTTCAAAACCTGTCCAAAAAGAGATCTCGCTTTTATTAATGCAGCTGCGCCGACGTATCCGCCAGTATGTGTGGATGGAAGGTCTTTCTTTACTGCTGTTTCACCTGGGTATCCTATTTTGGATTTCATTAGGAATCGACCGTTTTTTTGAACCATCCATATCCATACGAATAATTTTATGGTCAGTCGTCATTTTTTTGGCAGCGATAAACATATGGCGGACTTTACTACGATATTTGTTCACCCCTCTGTATAATCACAGTCTGGCAATCATTCTTGAACGGCGTTTTCCTCAATTAAATGATGCTCTGCTGACCATGCTGGAACATGCAGAAACGTATAAAGACCTTCTTCAGGAAGAACATATTTCCAGTATTTCATTAAACGAGAAAAATGAGGATCTAGATCCAGAGTTTTCCGAACAAGCACTGCGGGAAATAATGCTGCAAAAAACTCGAGAAGAGTTAATGGCGGTTCTGCCCACGCTAAAAATTCAGGATGTTTTTAATTTTAATCCTTTACGAAAAGCTATTTTCCTGTCACTTATCGCCGCATGTTCTGTCGTCATATTTTTTGTGCAGGCACCGGAAATGGCAGACGTTTATCGTAAACGTATTTTTCAGCTTTCAGACATTCAGTATCCACGCCAAACCATTCTTGAACTGGAGGGATTTAAAGACGGAAAAATTCGGATCGCGCGCGGTTCAGACCTGGAAATCCGTCTTCGGGCAGGCTATAAAAAAATAAAAATGCAAGAAAATACCAGTTCGGGGAAAGAATTACGCGCGGTTTATCTTTACTCTCGAAACGCAGAAGGCATAAAAAACCGAGTCGCCATGGTTCGTGAAGGACGTACCACGACAGAAGCAGGAGAGATGTCCGATTTTCACCATACGTTCCGCAGCGTACTGGTTCCCATGACACTAGATATTTACGCCGGGGACACACGCATAAGAAATCTTCAGGTGGAAGTCGTGGACAGTCCGATTCTTGGAAATATGATGCTGGAAGTGGAATATCCTCGTTACATGTCTTTAGAAAAACGCATGCTGCCAGCCACAGGTATTATATCCCTTCCTGCAGGTACGAACGTACACGTTCACGCCACCGCGAATAAACCGCTGAAGGAAGTGGAGATTATAAAAATGGTGGAAGGAGAAAATGCGCCGCCAATCATTTTCCCTCTGAAAAAAGAAAATGCCACTACTTTTTCATGGGAAATAGGTCGTTTTGTACAAGACACGACATTTCATTTCATATTAAAAGACCAGGACGGCCTGACTTCACGCGCACCGACACGCCTTTCTCTGGTACGGGAAGAAGACCAGCTTCCGAATGTCGCCGTGCAGCCATATGGAATCGGAAGCGCGATTACGGTAAACGCAAAACTTCCTGTAAAAGGAAAGATTATGGACGATCATGGAATCCGAAATATTTCTTTTGACTTTCGGGTGGAACGCACCTTACCAGACATTCATGCAGAGTCCGCATTAAAAGATAATCCCCAGTCACCGATCGATTTTTCCGGCACACGTCCTTCTTATAAAACGATTCAGGATTACACAGGAAATCCCACGGAAATCTCACTTACTGGTGAAGCACCTGCTGTTTTGGAAGTGGAAACACTTAAATTAATGTTACGCGATAAACTGCAAATTTCCGTCGTCGCGGAAGACCGATATGATTTAGACGCCGAGTACGCTTCCCCGCCTTCTTCTGATAATTCCCCTCCGACACCGGGAATAAAGAATACCGCACGCCTGGGACGTTCTCAGCCTGTCACGCTGGAAGTGGTAACACCTGAACGTTTACGATTACTGCTGGAAGCACGTGAAATTACGCTCCGTCAGCTTTATGAAGCCGTGTATCAGGAAGTGCTGGATTCCCGTGATTCTCTTCAGAGAATTATTCTTTCTGACTGGAAAAAACAGACATCAGAAGAAGAGATTCAGGAAGAATTACCAGAGCATCAGCAGGCACTTCAGAGTTACCGTGTGGAACGTGTCATCCAAAATGACAGAAAAAACCTCCATGAAATATTAGGAATCGCAGAAGGTGTGGAAAACATCTGTATGCAGATGCTAAATAATCGAATCGACACTCCTACCTGGCTGGAAAGACTGCAAAAAGGTGTTCAAAAACCTCTGGAAAAAATCGCGAATGACGATTTTCATCAGCTGGAACTGACCCTTACGCAGCTGCGGCGAGCGATCGACGCAAATCAGCTGGCCGAATCTCAGCGTCTGCACCAGGAAGCATTACGAAAAATAGATTCCATTATTTTGGAAATGGACGCGATTCTGGCCAAAATGACGGAAATGCAAGATTTTACAGAAATGGTCGAAATTTTGCGTGAAATTATTCGCGCTCAAGAAGAAGTAAATGAACAGACGAAAAAATATCACCGTGAAGATTTAAGGGATCTGGAATTATGATGATACCACTTCATTTTATTCATAAATTAAAAATAAGGAGTCTTATGCCGGTTTTCCCGCTTATTTTCTCCTTCATTTTTCTGTTTTTAGCCTCCTCTGGTGAGGTATTTTCACAGAACACGCCAAAAGATTCTTCAGAATCTCAGGAAAAAAGTGCAGCTCTTACAGCAGAAACGGCTACCAAAATGAGTCAGGAGATGCTCTCTGGAGACCAAAAAAAAATCGCCGAAAATTATCAGCGTTTCGACGAAATGCTTTTACGTATGTCAGAGCTTATGTCCGTAACAGATCCAGACCGATCTGCTCTCTTGGCCCGGGTAATCACCCAGAGCCGAGAAAAAATGATTCGGATGCGTTTTGACTCAATCGTCGAACTTCTGGACGAAAAATCCCTCTCAAAAGCTCAGGATAATCAGCAAGAATTGTATGAAGATCTAAAATCTTTACTGGTTTTACTGGAAAGTGAAAACCGAAGCACAAAAATCCGTGAGCAAAAAGAACGGCTGCGTGCGTACTTAAAAGAAGTAAATCAGCTCATCCGAGAAGAACAGAGTCTGCAGAGCCGAACTGAAAATGCGCAGGACGTCACAAAACTGGCCGAAGCACAGCACGAAATCGCGCGGAAAACAGGAGAATTTGCCAGAAAAATTGATGGAGAAAACCAGGACGCGAACTCTCCGTTAAACCCTGGAAACAGTAATGAAAATTCCGATAATTCGGATCCGAACAGTAATTCAGAGCAGCAGGAAGGCTCCGATTCACAGAATACAGATAAACCTTCTGGACAAAACGCGACTTCTGAAAAAAATGACGGGAAAAATCCAGACGGAAAATCTGAATCTGAAGAGAAATCGGAAGGGTCAGACGGAAAATCTGAATCCGGAGATAAATCAGAAGAATCAGACGGAAAATCTGGAGAATCACAGAAAGGAAGCGGCCAGTCTGGTAATTCCAGCGAAGGTTCCTCCTCTGAAAATTCAGGTGAAAAAAATGAGGGTGACTCCCCTGAAGAAAACACACCTCAACAAAAATTACGTCAGGCGCAGCAAAAAATGCAAGAAGCTGAGGAAAAGTTACGTGAAGCCGAGAAAAAAGGAGCTGTCGAAGAACAGGAAAAAGCCCTGCGTGAACTGGAGGCGGCCAAAGCACAGTTAGAAGAAATACTGCGACAGATTCGTGAAGAAGAAGCGAAACGTTATTTAACGTTACTGGAAAGTCGGCTAAAAAAGATGCAGCAGATGCAGAAGACTGTATATGAAGATACCACACGTTTATCCAAAATTCCAGTTTCCGCGCGAACACATGACCATACGATCGAATCCACACGTTTAAGCCGCAGAGAATCAGATATCGTTCTGGAAGCGGACAAAACATTACTTCTTTTACGAGAAGATGGAACCGCGATCGCGTTACCTGAAGTTCTCGCACAGGCACGTGATGACATGAGTCTGGTTACAGACATGCTCGGTCAGGGAGATGTCGGTGATCTCACCATTTCCCTGGAGGAAGATATTCTGGCTGCACTGGAAGAAATGATCGCGGCCGTGGAAAAAGCCCTTCAGGACATGAATGATGAACAGCAGCAGCAACAAAAAAAACAGCAGCAGTCCATGGAAGAGCAGGATCCTGCATTAATTGATTTACTGACAGAAGTCAAAATGATTCGTTCCATGCAGTTACGCGTTAATAATCGGACCGAAAGAATCGGAAAAATGATTTCCGGAGAACACACGGATAAGCCCGATCTTTTGGAAATCCTGAAAGGCCTTTCACAGCAGCAGGCAAGAATCCGCCAAATTACACGTGATTTAGCCACAGGAAAAAATGAATAAACAGAAATACACCCATCATCCGATACACTATAAAATGAGCTTTCATGACATTCCATGATACACAAAACACCCGTATCTCTAATCGCATGAAAATTAAAATTTAAAATAGAATCAGATATTTTGTCCATACGACATAAAATATTAAATAGACTGCTTCCACTTTAGATTTCCGTTTTGTGCGGTTCTGAAAGCAGGCATTTTCAGCGAAGCAAAATGCCGGGGAAGCGGAAATTCATAGTGCATCGGGTATAAAAAATTAAGTCCAGGTAAAATAACAAAATTCCAGAAATTACCATAAATCACAAAAGAGGTAAAAAATGCGGATATTACTAATTATTTCGGTTTTATATCTTGGAATCTGCGGAGGAAATGGCTTCCTTAACGCACAAGATGAAAATCAAAATCCCACCGAAAGTACACAAAAAACAGAAAATTTAGACATTTCGGTTTCTCCAGAAACACCAGCAGACAAAATGGATTCTGAAACCACAGAAACACCTAAATTGGACGTCACTTCTGTAAAAACAGACGGAGAAATTTCTGATATTTCATCAGACACTCCTCTGCGTTACCTCACGCGGCCAGAGCTTCGGGAAGCACTCCAAAAATGGCTTCTTTTACGTGCATCTGAACAAGAAAGAGAAGAATGCTTGGCACGCTGGGAAAGCATGGTGGAAAACGCATCACGTGAGCAAATTTTGATTGCGACCGTCGCGACCATCAGTGAAAAATGTCCGCAGGTAAACTCCATTTATACCATGTGTCGTTCCCAGCAGATTTCTTTCACGCCCAGTCTGGAAACATGGCTGGTGGGGAAAGAAATAATTGCAGTACCTGTCAAAACGTCACAAAAAACATCTCCAGAAGTAAAAGAAGACGCTTCCTTGGAAGATAAAAAAAATCCGTCCGTTAATCCAGCTGAGAAATCTGCTAAAAAACCAGCAGTAAAATCCAGTAAAAACGCAGAAGATAATTCACAAAAAATGAGCACCGAGAAGGAAATTAAATATGAAGAAAAAGTTTTTCCTCGTGTTTTACCAGATGAAATTCCTCCCAGTGCACCAGATCAGTTACCACGTATATTAGTTGACCAGGTACGCCTGTTTTATGGCATCAGCCTATCAAGAAATGCACTTTATGATGAAGCGGATCTGGTTTTGACCGGACTTCTGCCGGAAGATGTAATTGACCCAGCTGGCCTGCTGTTTTATCGAGCAGTCGTTCAGCATCAGCTCTTACAGCGTGAGGCATGTGTACAAGATTTGGAACAATTACAGAATTCTTTGCAGCAGGCCGAGGTAAATCCTGACTTATCTGGAGGTATTTCTCCCGAAGATACAGAAAATTCTGAGATTTTGGACATGAGAATTCCCCGGCGTTATGTTTCCATGGTACAAATTATGTTACATGATATGGAATCTCTAAAAGATGACGGTCTGGAACATATTTCACGGCGCATGAACGACATTCGTCGAAGACTGGATTTCGGACATGCAGGTGAAAAAGTTCAAAAAGTGGAGCGTGGCGTAATCGAATCACTGGATGAAATAATCGAAAAACTGGAAGAAGAGCAAAAAAAACAGCAGCAGCAGAGTCAGAGTAATAATACGCGTCCGCAGAGTCCTCCGAAACAGGCTCAAATTATGGGTGGAACAGGCCCCGGAAATGTGGAAAACAAAAAACTTGGCACAAAAAGTGGCTGGGGAAATCTTCCTGAAAAAGAACGTGAAGAATCTCTGCAGCAGATCGGGCAGGACTTTCCTCCTCATTACCGAGACGCGATCGAGCAGTATTTCAGAAGACTTGCGGAAACTGAAAATTAATGCACCTGACACACGAAACAGAAATTTAATGTGGAACCAGAGTATAAGGTCACACGAAACCAGCCAAAAATGTATATCACGTCATTCATTAATAAATTAATGAGAACCATCACCATGAAAATTTATCCCATGCTTTATCTCAAAATTTTATTTTTAATCATACTGAGTATCTTCTTACCATTTTCGTCTTGTGGTGCCGATATTCCTGTTTTACTTCAAGAAAGCACGGGAGAAAACTATTCGGCACAACTTTTGGAAATTCAAGATAATGGAGTGCTAGTACAGCGAACGGAATCCGAAAAGCCCACGGGAACAGCCCAAAAAATTTCATATAAAACACTGGATGTCATAACTTTCTCTGGTAATAAAACACCATCAGAAACCGACAGTACTTCAGCGCCTATTCTTCTGAAATGTAGAGATCATTCCTGCTTTACCGTTTCCTCTCTGACGCTGGAGGAGGGTATTTTTCACATTAAATATGCAGACTCCGAACTTCAGGTAAAAGAGGCTGGAATTCATTTCGTCCTCTTACAAAATTCATTACTTACCGCTTCCGAGTCGGAAAAAACAGATACATCCATTCAAAAAATCTGGAATGAGTCGCTCTCTCTGGAAACGAATGATGATATTCTCGTGGTAAACAGAGATGGAAAATTATCTTATTATCGAGGAATGATTTTAGGAGTTTCGGAGAAGGCCGTACGTTTTGAAATGGAAAATGACGTTTTAAATATTAATCGTGATCGCGTTTTTGGATTTATTTTAGCGAAAAAACCCGGCGCGGCCCCTGTCCAGTTTCCTTCGCAGGCGATGATTCTTTCAGACGTACAGGGGAATCGGTGGACACTTAAAAATATACATTTAGTAAAAAATGTTTCCGAAAAAGAAGAAAACGAGAAAGCTAAAATCAGCTGGGAAACTCCACTAGGTCTGGCATTTTCCATTCCCAGTAACAGAATCGCGCAAATCGATTTTTCTGACGGAAGAATAATTTACCTTTCTTCTCTAAAACCAGAATCCGTTCTTTGGACTCCGTACCTTTCTTTACAAAAATTTTCAGAAACACGTGCTCAGTATTATGAACCGCGCATGGATCGTTCCATAAACGGAAATCCTTTAAAACTCCAGGGACAAACATACGCACGGGGCATCTGTATGACCAGTCAGACAGAAATAACCTTTCGCCTTCCTGAAAATTACACAC
Organism: Planctomycetia bacterium; assembly: GCA_030527015.1. Taxonomy (GTDB): domain Bacteria; phylum Planctomycetota; class Planctomycetia; order Pirellulales; family Thermoguttaceae; genus RGIG3701. The sequence goes on along the minus strand of JAUNBR010000055.1, from coordinate 9,975 downwards.
GTTTTCAGACGATTATTGGCCTGGATGATGAAGTCCGCCCGAATGGTGATGTTACAGTAATTATTCGTGGAGATGAAAAGGAGCTTTTTAGAGAAAATATTCACGGAAAAATGGAACCGATACCTGTGGATCTGGATATTTCAAAAATCCGCCGCCTGACACTTTTTGTGGATTACGGGAAAAACATGGACATTTCAGACCATACAGATTTCGTCGACGCAAAACTGATTAAATAAGAAGATGAATTATGGCATTACGCATTATGAAAAAAACATTATACGTTCATTTCGTTTTAGGAATTTTTATTTTTACTTTCTTTTACCATCACACATTAATGGGGTTTCAGCAGAATACTCCTGACAGTGTGGCGGTAAAAAATGAAAATCCCCAAAACAGCGCAGCACTGGAAAAAGTTTTACAGGAAGAATCACAGCGGATGCAGGTGCTGGAGAAAATTTCACCGGCAGTCGTATCCATTTTCCCGCCAGATGGAAGCGGAGGCGGCTCAGGTGTCCTCATTTCACCTGACGGTTACGTGTTAACGAATTTTCACGTGGTAATGAATAAAACGTGGCTTAAATGCGGTCTTTCCGGGAGCAAAATTTATGATGCAGTTCTTGTCGGTCTGGATCCTGTGGGAGATGTGGCATTAATAAAAATGATTCCTCCCAAAAAAGGATTCCAGTTTCCATACGTGGAAATGGGAGACAGTGATTCTGTGTTCCAGGGAGATCCAGTTTTTGTTCTGGGAAATCCTTTCGGTTTCGCGACCGACTTTTCTCCGACATTTACATATGGAATCGTTTCAGGAAATCACCGTTACCAGTATCCCTCCGGTACGCTGCTGGAATATGCTGACTGCATTCAGGTGGACGCTTCCATTAACCCCGGAAACTCTGGTGGGCCTCTGTTTAATGAAAATGGAAAACTTATCGGTATTAATGGCCGTGGGTCTTTCGAGAAACGTGGCCGTGTAAATGTGGGAGTGGGATATGCCATTTCCATTAATCAGATTAAACGTTTCATGGGCCACCTGCGTGCAGGACGAATCGTGGATCATGCCACGCTGGGAGCAGTGGTCATATCTGATGATGTGGGAAGAGCTGTGGTTTCTCAGATTTTAGATGATTCAGATGTTTATCGTCGTGGTCTGCGCGAAATGGATCTCATTACACATTTCGGAGGCCGGCGCATACGGACACCGAATGATTTTAAAAACATTCTTGGAACATTTCCAAAAGGATGGATTACACAATTTACTTTCATCACGAAACAGAATTCTACTCTCGCTGAAGAAAGGAAAGAACGCACCGCTTTTGTCCGTCTGCAGGGCGTACATTCTGACGCAGAATTATTGGAATTAATCTCGCAAAATAATAATCCTGAAAATCAGCCGAAGCGTGAACCCGGGGAAAGACCAGATCCTCGGCGGCAGGAAAAGAAAAATCCGCCAGATGAGAATCCGCTGGATCCGCAAAAATTTATGGAAGACCTCCTGAATATAAAGAAGGACAGCATTCCCGCTCACATAAAATTACAGACAGAAATCCGGTATGGCTGGGCAAATTACCATTTTAATCGCCTGAGGAAAATGGAAGTATGGGATGATTTCCAAAATTCTCACACGATTTCAGGCAAAAAGAAATTCGGAGAAAAAGGCCAGACCTGGAATCTGGAAGGAAACCTTCTTTCTGGAAGCCGATTTAACTGGACATGGAAAGAAAATCTCTGTTCACTAAAATTTCCCACTACAGAAATTACATGGCCAATTTCTGATGATTTTACGGCACCACCAGTTCCAGCAGAAAGTGAATTCGTTCTGCCTGGAATGTCCCTGTGGCAGCGCTTTTTATCTCTCGGACCAGAAGAATTCGGAACCCTTCATTACTGGGGATATTCCATTCTTCCTTATTATGAATCGAAAGAAGAAGAGAAATTACCGCTGAACGACCTTCCTTTATATCATGTATTTACAGGTAATTATGGTGGACTGGAAGTCCGATTCTTTTTTAATCAAAAAAAGAATGCAGAAGACCGCGTACGTTTAGTTATGATGGAACTTATCACACCTTATGATGAAAGCTGCTGGGAGTTCCGTTTCAAAAATTATAAACTGGATCAGAACGGGCGATTCATACCTGGCCGACTGGAAATCGTTCGTGGTGCAGAAATAATCGAAGAATTTATTATAGAAAAGCTGGACATTTTTTAACTGTTTTATATCCGATACACTGATTTTCTGGCATTTTGTTTCGCTAAAAATATCTGTTTCAGAACACAGAAAATGGAAATTTAGAAATAAAACAGTATAAAATTTAGGAATTAAAAATGAAACATCATAAATTTTCTTTAGTTATACGAAATTTCACATTATTTACCTTTACCATTTTTGGATTTTTGATTTTCTGTTTTCCAGAAAAAACGGTCGCAGATACTCATACCATTCTGGATGAAGCGCAGCCTAAAATGGTAAAGATATATGGCGCCGGTGGCTTCAGTGAAATGGAAGGGTATCAGTCCGGTTTTTTCATTTCTGAAAATGGGCATATTTTAACGGTTTTCAGTTATGTACTGGATACAGATGATTTAGTCTGTGTTTTACATAATGGATCCAAATATTCTGGAACATTATTAGGCGCGGATCCGATTCTTGATCTGGCAGTCATAAAAATAGACCGAGAGAATACACCTTTTTATGATATATTTTCTGACGCATCAAAATTTTCAGATGCTCAATTATCGGATCTTTTAAAAACATTAAAAGACCGTCGTGGTGAATCGATTTTTGCCCTGAGTAATTTATATAATGTGGCCGTGGGAAATGAACCTGTCTCTGTTCAGCATGGTATCATATCCGCCGTGGTTCAGCTGGAAGCACGAAGAAAGGCATATGCCAGCCGATATAAAGGTCCTGTATATGTTTTGGATGCCATCACAAATAATCCGGGCGCCGCAGGTGGTGCGTTAATCACAGAGACAGGAGAATTCCGTGGCATTTTAGGAAAGGAACTAAAACATTCACGCACAGGTGCTTTTTTATGTTTCGCGTTACCGGCAGAAGCATTTTCTGGCACAGTCAAAGATATTATGGAAGGAAAATATGTAGCACGCGATATAAAAGATAATAATGAAGACGAAAAGCCTTCTCGATCCATTACTCTTCAGGAACTGGGAATCACTCTGCTTCCTGATGTGGTATATCGTACCCCTGCATATATAGACTGGGTGGAACCGAATTCTCTTGCGGCGAAAGCAGGACTGCAGCCAGACGATTTAATTGTTTTCATTTCAGGAAAACTTGTACAGTCATGTAAAGCGGTTTCCACAGAATTAGAATATATAGATCACGAAGATGCGGTCACCATTTCTGTTATACGCGGCACAGAAATGATAGAGGTGACGCTTCAAAAAGAACGATAAATTTCCAGACTAAATATATTTTATCCCCGATGCACGATGAATTTCCGCTTCCTCGGTTTTTTTACTTCGCTGAAAATACCGGTTTTTGAACCGCACGAAACGGAAATTTAAAGGAGAACCAGTAACAGACGAAATAATCCATATTTCAGTGATTCGTGATCCACTCATAAAAATTTATATCTGTCGTCATTCATTCCTATCATTATTTTAATAATTAAAATTTACTTTTTTCTAAAAATCATGCGATCATTTTTTTCATCCCATCCATTCTTTCGTTTTACTGTTTTCGGCCTGTTCGTAACGGTAACGTCATTAGTCCTTTTATGTCATTCCGCGCTGTATGCTCAGAATTCAGAGATACAGGAAGTTTTCCGTTCTGTGGCAGATCGTATTTCACCGTGCGTAGTACGAATAGAAACCACGGGTGGAAATGAAAGAATCGGTCAATTTTTTACACTTCCAGAAACCACCGGCGTTATTCTGACCGCAGACGGCTGGATCATTTCCAGTTCAGTCGGTTTCGCACATCAGCCAGATGCTATTTTCATTACTCTGGCAGACGGAACTCGACACCTGGCGAATCTGATTATGACGGACAGAAATAGAAAATTATCGCTGTTAAAAATAAATCTGCCGGAAAACGCCCTCCCCCTGCCGGTGCCTGTAACCGCACCCAAAAAATCATTTCGTGTGGGACAGTGGACGCTTACTTTAGGCCGAGTTCTGGATGCGGAATCCCCCAGTATGACGCTCGGAGTACTGAGTGCCACGAATCGAATCTGGGGAAAAGCCATTCAGACAGACGCCGCAGTTTCCTTAAATAATTACGGCGGCCCGCTGGTAGACATGGAAGGCCGGGTTATGGGAATTTTAACGCCATTCTCCATGGATATGGCAGGAGGAAATCCACAAAAAAACCCATCTTCACCAGAAACCCCTCCAGGTCCCTCTCCACAAATTCCGGGAATGCCTGCGCAAGAACCATCAAAACCCGTAACCCCAGCGGAAGAAGCCATACAGGGAATCGATCTGTACGACTCAGGAATCGGTTTCGCCATTCCTCTGGAAGATATTTACCATCTGCTGCCACGGATGCAGGAGGGAAAATTGGAACTGGCCGCGCCTCTGGGGGTAAGTTTTGGGAAAGAAGTACCGATCTTTGCTTTAGCTGTAATTCAGAATGTGCAAAAAGACTCCACCGCGGAAAAAGCTGGATTCAAAACAGGTGATAAAATTCTTACGGTAAATGATGTTCCAGTCCAGACTGCCGCGGAAGTACGTCATCAGCTTTTTCCACTTTACGCTGGCGATCAAATAAAATTCAAAATTCTTCAGAATAAAGAAACGCTGGAAATATCCGTCATTTTGGATGTTTTAAAATAAATCCTGTTCTTTTATACACGATGCATTATAAATTTCCGCTTCACCGGCATTTTACTTCGCTGAAAATGCCGGCTTTCAGAACCGCACAAAACGGAAATTAAAGTGGAAACAGGATTCTCTGAAAATGCTGGTAAAGCGAATTTTTGTAATATATCAGATATAAACCGATTTAAAATCCCGATATATTTTAGATTTTTGTTCTATAAAATTTAATTCATTTTTTTCGAAAAGAAAAACATCTCGTACCGGCTCTTGCAAAAAAAGCATTTTCAGGTATAATAAAACTTTGTTTTAGAGTAAATCTTTTACTCTGATCGTGTTATTTATAGCCTTTTACATCAAAAATATCATGCGAATCGCTATCGGTTGTGACCACCGCGGAAAAAATTTGAAACCACGGATTATAGAGTACTTACATAATCACGGACATATCGTGGAAGACTGCTGTACAGAAGCAGAAGAAAATACTTCTTGTGATTATCCAGATATCGCAGCAAATATCGCGCAAAAAGTCAGTAGTGGAACGGTAGAGCGTGGCGTTTTAATTTGTGGGACGGGTATCGGAATGCAAATTACTGCCAACAAATTTCCTGGAATCCGTGCCGCCGTGTGTATGGATGAATTAACCGCAGAAATTGCCCGCAGGCATAATAATTTAAACATTTTATGTCTTTCGGGTGATATGCTGGGCGAACGCTCACTGGATGGAATTATCCATACTTGGCTGAATACGCCTTTTGAAAATGGCCGTCATCAGCGCAGACTGGATAAAATTTCAGAAATCGAGAAAAATTTGCGGATACGGTAATCTTTTTGATACTCTATTTTTCGTTACCGTAAAACATTTTTATATCTGATGCACTATAAATTTCCGTTTTCCCGGCATTTTTACTTCACTGAAAATGCCGGCTTTTAGAATCACTAAAATGGAAATTTCATGGAGTGGCCGTATAAATACGGAAGCACCTATAAATTTCCACATCTTTTGTATTTTTATTTCTCTAAAAATGCCATCTGACGAAACGGTATAAAAAAATTTAAAATGGATTTAGTTACATCTCCTCTCCCCATCTCGGAAGTTTTATACCTGATGTACGATAAAATCTCTCCCCTCTTCTGCTTTTCGTGGTATACGAATTCTGCCTCCGTGACCAAAAAGGAATGATTCTGTTTCTATTTTAAATTTCCGTTTTGTGCAGGCTTTATACCTGGCTTTCCATTAAATTTCTATTTTATGCGGTTCTAAAACCAGTTTTTGGACACAACAAAATGCCGGAGAAGCGGAAATTTATAGTACATCGGGTATAAATCAGATATTTTTAGCGAAACAAAATGTCAGAGAAACCTGTATTTTATAGTGCATGGGTATAAAACTGATATTTTTAGTTTTTTCAGCAGAAAATACGTCGGCTGCCTGTCAAGCAAAAAATTATAATATATCGTGTTTTAAATGGACATATATGACCTATTAAAATCCGAGACATCCACGTAATCCAAGAACCCACACATTATTCACATCTTTATTTCCCTCCGGGTTTTTCACCCACTACAGATCGGGCGTTATGGTCACATAATCATTCACCTGACAAAGATAATAAACCTCCAGATGGTGTTCATCATCCATATTTGGCATCTCATTCTGCATAATATTTTCATAATCACGGCTCAGACATGCGCAGCCATACGCGATTCCCACGGCATCATTATGACGGCAGAGCCAGCACTGTTTCCACTGAATTCCCAGACTCAGAGAACTGGCCACCGGGCTCACCTCCTTATTTTGAGTGCCATACCGGAAAAAGACCCCCAGGGTATCTGTTAATTCCTGATCAAAAGAAATCCCCCAGCCGTAATTATCTTCATGTAAATCATCATTCCACGAAACATTTTCTTTTGACGCATTACACCATCCATATAAACGGATATTTCCATGACGTCCACAAAAGCAGGATTTATAATGAATTTCGAAAATACCGAATCCATTATTAAATAAATCTTCCCATTCAGTATTCGTCTCGCAGTAACCAGCACCGATTTCCAGGCGTTCAGTCAAAGAAAACCACAGCATCCCACCAAAAGAATTCTCCGGTACCGCCAGAGTAAGATTATTTACGAATCCCGTGGAAAGAAACTGAGAATTTTCGTCATTCGCATATTCATTACAGTCAAAATCTGTGGTTAAATCGACCATTCCGACTCTTCCCCGCAGCCGACCAGAAAACCACTGGTGCTCATACCATATTTCCGTTACATGAATATCCAGATTATCATCCGCATCATCATTAAAACCGGAGAAAGTGGGTATTCTTTCGTCTATTCCCGCTCCATTTCCGACTTCCACGATCATGTAAAAACTTCCGTTTTCCATGATCGGTGCCACTAATTCCAGATCTGCCGAAAAAGTCCCATCCGTTCCATCATCAAAACCTGAATTTTTGGAACTACTACTCCCCTGCAGTGTACCATTTACACCAAAAGCCCACTCAATTTTTTCCAAAAAACTCTTTTCTTCTTCCGCCTTATTTTCTTCCGTTCCTTCTCCAGAAATCACAGATGTAAGTTCAGGAACTCTCCCTCCTTCAGCCTCTGGATGGTGTATCGTCTGTGCATATAAATACGTCCCTAATAAAAGAAAAACAGTAAAAATGAGACATCCACGTATCTTTTTCATTATAAAATTATCCATTTCTCAAAAATTTTACCGTATAACTTATAATATACACATCTTTTCATATATAAACTTTTAATTCCTAAAAATAAAATTCTTGAAAATTTGGAATTAAAAGCATAATCCATATAAGCGTTATAATTCATAAGGTTTATTAGGACTATCGACTTTCGTCCACTAAAACTTTAGACACTCCTTCAGATAAAATTTAGTTTTATCAAAACTTCAAAATATATAGAAATTTATACTTAAAGACGATAAATTACACCGTTTCTTCACTCCGATTCACTAAAAATGCCCATGTTTAGAGTTACACAAAACAAAATTTGGGTATAAAATCATATATTTTCATACCCGATGTATATTAAATTTCTGCTTCACTGGCCTGCCGACAGAAAGTAGGCCGTATTTTTTTGATTCAGTGAAAGTCCTCATTTCAGAACCGGACTAAACGGAAATTTAAAAAAGAATCAGTATAAAAGCAGATTAAAGACGCCAAATTTTACTGAAAAGAAAATTTATGTATCAGATTTCACTTTCGATTTTCATTTTTTACCCGATACACGATAAAACTCCGCTTCACCGGCATTTTTGCTTCGCTGAAAATGCCTGCTTTTAGAACCGCACAAAACGAAATTTTAAATTGGAAGCAGAGTATATATCTGGCCACGAAATTAGGCATTTCATACCACGGAAGTCTGGAAAGAAAAATTTTAAGTACGCGGATAATAAAAGAGAACGGACCTCACTTCCACACTTTACGCTGACGTGAAGAAGGAATATTCATGGCCTGCCGATATTTTACCACCGTACGCCGATTAATGGAAAAACCACAGCGTTCTAATTCTTCGGTAATCGCTTCATCACTGAGAGGATTTTTTTTATCTTCATTTTCGATAATTTCTTTAATTTTCAGTTGGATCGTATCCCTGGAAATACCTTCATCCCCTTCAGAGTGGGAATATCCACCAACAAAAAAACGCCTTAAAGGAAAAATACCACGTGGCGTCTGAATCCATTTCCCATCCACGGCCCGACTTACCGTGGAAACCTGAATCTGAAGTTCATCCGCGATCTGCTGCATTTTCAGAGGGCGCATGGCATCAGGACCACAGTCCAGAAAATCCTTTTGGTAATCCATAATCGCCTGCGAAACCCGTAAAAGTGTATGCTTTCGCTGCTGAATCGATTCAAGTAACCACTGTGCGGCAGACATCTTTTTACGAATATAGTCCTGAACCTCTTTTGAGACCTGTTCACCACGAATCATGGAACGATAATTATAATTTACACACAGCGGGGGAAAAATATTTTCATCCAGAGACACGACATACCGACCATCGTCCTGTAAAACACAGTACACATCAGGAACGACATTCGCGACGATCGTTTCCCGAAATTCTCTTCCAGGATCAGGGTTCAGCCGACGCAGTTTTTGCAAGAGACCATCCAAAACATCCAGAGAAATCCCCATTTTTTTAGAAATCGCCGGTAAACGATTATGCTCCACATCCGTAAGATGATCCGAAATAAGCTGAACCATGAGAACATAATCCACATCTGAAGGATCCAGCTGTAAAAGCAGACATTCTTGAAGATTCGAAGCTCCCACACCACGTGGTTCCAGGGTTTTCACGATTCGTAACGCTTCGTCAGCCAATTCTCGAAAAACTTTTTGCTCTTCTTGAGAAATCGTACTGCCCTGCTGCTGAGGGACAAAAATATCCATCAGAGATGTATTCAAAAAACCTCGGTCATCCAGATTAAAAATAATCTTCTCCACCGTTTCCTGCAGTTTTGGCTCTAAATCCATCCAAAAAAGCTGACTTTTCAGATGTTCCTGTAACGTTTCATGCCGTGCCTGAATATTCGCAAACATATCCATATGTCGCTGAGAGAGTTCCTCCAGATAAGACTGAGAGGGGCGAGAATTCTCTTCCGTAAAATCTGGAATCTCACCATCCATACTGGATAATCGCTCAAAATCAGAGCTTTCGTTACCGTGTCCGATATCCAAAACACGCTCTTCGATCGTCGTGCGTTCAAAAGATTCGGTCTCATCCTGACCGTCTTCCTGCCCATCTATTAAATCTTCACGCACCTCCAGAGCCGGATTTTCCTGTAACTCTTCTTGTATCCGTTCCTGTAATTCCAGCGTGGAAAGCTGAAGAATTTCCATCGACTGAATCATACGCAGAGTCTGTACCTGCTTCTGTACCTGACGCTGCTGCTGGTGTATACGAAAGCCCATACTCATGATTCACCTACTGAAATATTCTTACTTTTTTCTCTACGATACTGGTCTGCTTTATACTGTTTCCACTTTAAATTTCCGTTTTGTGCGGTTCTGAAAGCAGGCATTTTTAGCCCAGCCTGCTGCTGGCAGCGAAGTAAAATGCCTGTGAAGAGGAAATTTATAGTGTATCGGGTGTAAATTTCCATTTTATGAGGCTCTATACTGGTTCCAATTTAAAATTTCGTTTTGTGCGGCTCTAAAAGCAGGC
>JAUNBR010000054.1 GCA_030527015.1 Planctomycetia bacterium | reverse complement strand
TGCGCCCGCAGGAACGTAACCTGCATTTCCCGCACCGCCTGCGCCCACAGGAACGTAACCCATTCCGGAAGTACTCATCCCAGGAGCATTATTCATTTTAGGCGTGTTTCCCGGCGACTGATTTTTCTGCCCAGAAGAAAAATCAGCAGAACTCTCAAAAGGCATGGCAAGATTTGATGGATAAGAAGAAACCACAGATTTACTGGCCGATGGTTTCTGAGCTGCGTGAAAACCAAATTTCGCGTCATACTGAGATTTTGCCGAAGGATTACACAGACATGCTTTCGCCTGCTGAAGCTGCGTCAATAATTGCTGCCATTCTATAATTCTTCCCTCCGGCGACGATTTTTGCACACGCTGGATCAGTGTGTCCGCCGCACGAACGATCAGATTCGGATCTCGCTCAAGAGGAGAAATACCTAACAATTCATAATGATTTTGAGGCTGGCTGTTTTCTGGATAATCCAGCCAAAAATGATAAGGATTAAAAGGTGCCATAACTCGATTCCTATAAATACAAAACTAAAATAATATGTAAAAAATGAATAAAAAAAAATTTGAATTTTTCATTCACATACTTCCAAAATGCGCCGAATTATATCTTCTGTCGTAATCCCCTCTGCCGCAGCGACAAAACTGGCCTGAATCCGGTGCCGTAACACAGGAAACGCCAAATACCGAATATCCTCCGTTTCCACACAAAAACGTCCTGAAAGAATCGCACGAGCTTTTGCGCCTAAAAGTAAACACTGTCCAGCTCGGGGACCAGCTCCCCAAGAAACATATTTCCTTATCCACGTACTAAATTCATCAGAAACATTTTTTATGTTCTTAACATAAGATTTTCCTTTTTCCAGAGGTTCTGGCCGACTCTTACGGCAAATTTCGCTGGCATATCGCGCCACATTCTCTGCCACCGGAATCCTGCGCACCAGTACCGCAGCTTCACGTAAAACTTTCGCGTCTAAAACCGGATTCATTTTCGCCGTCTGAATTCCCGTGGTTTTCAACAAAATATCCAATTCTTCTTCTGCTGACGGATATTCCACACGGATTTTAAACATAAAACGGTCTAACTGTGCTTCAGGCAGAGGATACGTCCCCTCCATTTCTATCGGATTTTGAGTGGCCAAAACAAAAAATGGATCGGGAAGGAGATGACGCCTCCTTCCCACCGTTACCTGCCGCTCCTGCATGGCTTCTAAAAGCGCAGACTGCGTACGTGCCGGAGTACGATTTATTTCATCCGCTAATAAAATATTCGTAAAAATAGGCCCACGTGAAAAACTCATTTCATGTTCTGAAAAAATTTCCCCAGAACGTTTTTTGGCTGTTTCTTCTTCACTTTTTACCAAAAACTCTGAACAAAACGTTTCTGTTCCTCCATTATTTTGTCCCCAAAACTCGCTGCCCGTAATATCACTAGGCATCAGATCTGGCGTACACTGAATACGCTGAAAATCCAGTGAAAGTAACGCCGCGACAGTACGCACCAGCAGCGTTTTCCCCAGCCCAGGGACTCCCTCCAAAAGACAGTGCCCCTGCGCTAAAAGCGCAATAAACACTTCCTCTAAAACATTTTTCTGTCCAATTATCACCTGCTCTGCCTGGCGACAAATTTCATTATAAGCAGAATGAATTTTTTGAATCGCGTGAACATCATCCATGGTTTTTTACCTGATACATACTGGTTTTACTTTAAATTTTCGTTTTGTGAGGCCCTGAAAGCAGATATTTTCAGTGAAACAAAATGCCAGAGAAGCGGAATTTATAGTACCTCGGGTATAATATATATAAAAGTATATGCTCCATTCCACGCTTCATTTAAATTTCGTGCAGATTTATTCATTTATGCAGGCTATAATTCACTAAAAAAATACTTCATTTACCCAAAAACTCGGTGCACAAAAACTTTTACTTCTCCAGCATTTCAGCATCTTTACCAGTTTTTGAAACCACATAAATGCTAAAATCCATGTGGTTTTGGTACAAAATTATATCCATAACAAATATAAATTTATGAATTCTTCTGGTATTTATCAAAATTTTTCTTGTACCCCTTTTAATTTTCGTTCAATATATCGTGCACATTTCTAAATATTATAAAATTTCTGTCATGCACTGCCCTTCTGCTGCCTATTACTGATTCTCCTTTAAAATTACATTTTGTGCGCTTCTGAAAGCAGGCATTTTCAGCAAAACAAAAATGCCTGAGAAGCGGAATTATATAATGCCTCGGGTATAATAAAAATTTAGCAAAAATCTGGATATAAAACATAAGAGGAGACCGCAGAGAAATAAATTATAATCCATTTCTCCGAGGTGTACAGGATGGAGGTACATCATTTTAAAAAACTGCTTTACTTATTCCCATGTCCGGATATGAATATTCTCTGCCTGTAAAATACACGGATTCCCCTCAAATTTTCCGTTTTATGTGGCTCTGAAAGCAGGCATTTTTAGTGAAGTAAAATGCCGGAGAAGCGGATTTTTATAGGTGTATCAGGAATAAAAGTGAATACTTTTCTCATATATCATCCTTCGATCAGTTTCGCACACAGTGAGAATCTAAAAGTGGATACTTTTTCATATATCACCCACTCATAAATCGTGCCAGAACAGAAATCTGTAGTTCCGTCTGTGGAGAAAAGGATGGGTAAAAATGCAGGTAAATCTGAGTTAAATGAAAGAAAATTGGTGCCGCAAAACAGATGGTGTCTATTCGGTCCAAAATTCCGCCATGTCCTGCCACTAATGTACCATAATCATCCACTCCTCGGTCACGTTTTATCGCAGAAAGGGTCAGGGAACCACCAAAACTCATGACCGCGATAACCAGAGACATCAGACCTGCCACACCGAATGAAAATGGCGTGGCCCAGTACAATAATGCACCTATAAACATGACTCCCAGAGAGCTAATAATCATACCTTCCCATGTCTTGGAAGAATTAATCGCAGGTGCAATAATATGCTGATTCGGCCAAAAATGTAAAGAAGCATACTGAAAAATTTCAGTTAATTGTGTCATTAAAATCAGAAAACACAATAATCCTGCACTACTGACGCGGAGCCTCTGTTTCTTAAAATTCTGCTCTGATGTAATTTTCTCGGAATCTTCATCTAAATTATTTTGAAACGAATTATTTTCCCCGATAAACCCTTCTTCTGCTGTCTCCCCACTTTCTGCCGCGCCTCCCTCTGCGGAAATACCCTTCGGCTCCACATTATTATGATCATGGGATCCCAAAACCAAATTTTCTTGTTTATACGGTTCAGTTTCTATATTTTCTCCCGATGATATGTTCGGTTCCGTTTCCCGAGTCACATCTGTCATTTCCACACTATTTAAAGATAACGTCATCAGAGCCGGTGCATAACTTAAACAGTAAACACATATCAAAAATCCAAAAGATATTTTCGCTATTCTTTCCAAAAAACGTTTCGTATCTCCTGATGCCGCGATTAAAACAGGAATCAATAAAAATACATAAACAGGGATAAATATGCTATAAATTTCATACATTCCCCAGCCAACAAAAATATATTGTAGGGGAATCGTAATAAAAAACAGAAGAAATAATGTTTTATGATCCGCAGCACGGGTGGGGGTCAGCGTAATAAACTCACGCATGGCCCAGAATGACATACAACAAAAAAGAAAGACAATTACACCTTTACTCAGTAAAGCCGCCGCCGCAACCAGCGTATACAGTAACCACCACGCCTTAAGTCGGGAATAAAACTTTTCCAGCAGAATGGGATCCGTCCCTGACAGTTCCTGTGTCTGCTTCTTTAGCCAGTATGCCACCACTGTCGCACCGGTCATCAGTGGAAGAATAATAAGAAGAAGCCAAAGTGTTCTGTAATCCATTTTACTTATCCCGTAAATCGATAATTGCCTGACGTGCCCGACTTAAAAAATCCGCTTTCTTTTCATTTATTTCCAGCCACATCGGACGCCCAAAAACCACTCGACTGAGCATCGGAACCGGAAGATACGTCCCTCGAGGTAAAATCCGATTCATATTATCTAAATAAATCGGGATTAGCTCCAGTTCAGGCCTTCTTTTACACATATAATAAAGCCCACTTTTAAAATCTGCGATTTCCCCTCCCGTCTGACGCCCCCCTTCAGGAAAAATGATTATCGAATATTTATCTTCCATCTCATTTAACATCAGATCGATCGGACTGTGATGCACCTTCACATCCTGACGATCCATGAGAATGGCATTAAATAACCGTGTGGAAATATAACGTCTTAACGGGGTCCCATTCCAATAATCTTTCGCTGCCACAGGACGTGTTAATTTCCGTACATATGGAGGCAGTGAAGACCAGACCACCAAAACATCCAGATGACTCGTATGATTGGCGAAATATATCCGCTGGCACTTATCCGGCAGTGAGTCTCTCCACGTGGAAGAAGCTCCACTCAAAAATTGAGCTAACAGCGCAAGAAAAGCTCGACCTATCTGTTTATCTATTTCCATTCTGTTCTCGTGCCAAAATTCCCCGTCTGATTTTTTTGTAAATTTATACCTGTGTGAATTTCACTTTAGATTTTGTTCCTTTTTTGTATCACCTCAAAATTTCGGGCGTATCCACAAAAACAGAATATCTCCACCAGAAATCAGAGATCCTGAAAAGTGAAATTTTTGAGTGAATCAGATAAGTAATCTACCAATTAATATTTATTGTCTAAAAACAGCGAATTACTTTATTAAATCAAGAACTCCTTTATATAAAATACTCCAGAAATTTCAATAAAATGCCAGAAACTCCTAAAATACCATTTTTTACAAAAACTCTTCTTATTTTATCACTTTTGTCTTGAGTAACAAGACCCCGAAACCAAATTTTTTCGCCGCCATTTTTATACCCGATACATCCGTAATTAATTATCATTATCCGCATCTTTTTCTTTTTTCTTCTCACGATTTTTTTTTCTCGGATTCCGGTTTTCCTTAAATCCATACATACCTTTTCCTCGAAGCAAATGATGATAATGCTGCGCAAATCGGTGTGCCTCATCACGCACATACTGAAGCAGCCGAAGACTGTACGCATGTCGGCTCAGACGTAATGGCTCTTCTTGGCCCAAAACATATAATTCTTCATCACGTTTTGCCAGGGACACGAGAGCTTTTAATTCTGTTCCAATTTTCACACCTGCCCGATATGCCGCCTTTTCCGCTGCATGTAACTGTCCCTTCCCTCCGTCTATCAAAAATATATCCGGCAGTTTTTTTCTCTCTTCTTTTAGTCGACTCAGGCGCCTGTAAACCACCTCCGCGATCGACGCGAAATCATCCACTCCACGCACACCCACGATTCTGTAACGTTTATATCCGGACTTAAATGGAACTCCATCTATAAACTGAACCAGACTCGCGACAGTCGCCTCTCCCTGCAGGTGCGCGATATCCACTCCCTCGATTACTCGCGGCAGCTCATGTAAATGTAAGACTTTTTGGAGCCCCACCAGACCACGTTTCGGATCCATCTGAAAAACCTCTGGCTGAACATGGGTCTCCAGATCTCCATGATCATTTAATTTCTGTAATGCATATATCTGATCTCTGATTTCGGCGGCTTCTTCAAAACGTAAATTTTTTCCCGCTTCCTGCATATCTGACTGAAGTTCTTCCAGTAACTGTTTTTTATCGCCATCAAGAAAACGCTGAAGCTGATGAATCTGTTTTCGATAATCCTCTCGGGAAACTCTGCCGCAGCAGGGCGCCGTACACTGACCGATAGACGCCAATAAACATGGACGAACAAAACGAATTTTAGGATCATCACTGTGTATAGGCTGTGCACAGATACGAAATTTAAATATCTTTTGCATGACCACCAGGGCGCCGCGAACAGGGCTTATGTATGGACCATACAGTTTTACTCCCTGGGATTTCGGTTCTCGAGTTACTTCCACACGTGGAAATTCTTCTCGATAATAAATCTGAATGTACGGAAATGATTTCCCATCCTTCAATAAACGATTATAATAAGGCAAAAGATCTTTTATCATACGTGCTTCCAGAAGAATCGCATCCACTTCACTTTCTGTCTGAATATAATCGATATCCCGAATTTCCTTCACCAGATGCATGGTACGCCGGTCAAGCGTCGCGGCTTCCGTAAAATAACTGGCCGTACGCTTCCTTAAATCTTTCGCTTTTCCGATATATATCACGCGTCCTTCGTCATTTTTCATTAAATAGACACCCGGAGCATGTGGAAAATTTTTTGCTTTTTCTGCTGCTGCAAAATTATCCATACAATTTTTATACGCCGATTATATTTTATACCCGAGGCACTTTAAATTTTCGTTTCTTCACCATTTTGGTTTCGCTGAAAATACCTGCTTTCAGCGAAGCAAAATGCCTGGAAAGCGGAAATTTATAGTGTATCGGGTATAATACACAATAAAATTTCATCCACATGCTGAATCAGTTCTGATTCATAACGTTTTCCATACGTGGCATGCCTGACGATGAAACCTCACAAAACTTAAAAAAGGAACCGATATATTTATTATATCGGTTCCACGAAAACTCTCTTCTTAAATCACCATAAAACAGACTTTTTATCTGTTTCCATTTTAAATTATCCTTTCGCCCGGCCACGAAAGCAGACATTTATATATCGTGACTGACTTCCGTGGCACCGTAAAAACTAAAATTTAAAATAGTACCATATATAACATAACTCAGACTTCCTCGGCAGACGGACAGACATAACCATCCCTCCACTGTCGGGTCAGCTCTTTATTCGCATCATCATGATTCGTATTTAAATTATCCTTTCGCCCGGCCACGAAAGCAGACATTTATATATCGTGACTGACTTCCGTGGCACCGTAAAAACTAAAATTTAAAATAGTACCATATATAACATAACTCAGACTTCCTCGGCAGACGGACAGACATAACCATCCCTCCACTGTCGGGTCAGCTCTTTATTCGCATCATCATGATTCGTAAAAATTTCTTTTTCTGGGTCAAAAATCAGTTCTGGCCCTAAAGAAAGCGGATATTTTTCCAGATCCACTTTATTCGCTTTTAAGTGTTCCACGGTACGAGCTAAAGTCGCCGCGTTATCATCCCTCTGATCCACCTGCTGTAACGCTTTCTGAATATTTTCCACCGACTGGTAATTCTTTTCTCCGACATAATAACTTGCATTTCCAAGAATTGCCATACAGGCTGAAAGATAACCGTCCATTACCGGCGCATTTAAATCTTCAGATTTTCGACTTCTTACACATGAAATGAAATTACGATAATGATTCCCGTCATCACCACCCTTAAATTCTTTAATAACTTTCCCTTCTTTATCGTACGCGATACTGTGAGTATATGAACGCTGCACTAATTTTCCTTCGGAACCATAAAAAATTACACCTATTTTCGTATTATCCAGAGCAGGTGTTTCCAGACCACGCGTCTCAAAAATAATCGTTTTGTCGCCATAATCTAAAATACTTACTTCCGTATTCGGTGTATCTCCGGCATCTATATAATCCGGATTTTTACGTTCCGCCTGATAACCCAGCCGCCCTCCATAAGTAATAATCTTATTCGGATGACGCATTAATCCAAGACCCCAGCGCGCAATATCCGTCTGGTGAGGCCCCTGGTTTCCCGAGTCTCCATTTCCATAAAGTCGCTGCCAGTGCCAGTCATAATGAAACTGTTTACGAGTTACTTTCGGATCTGTAAAAATCGCTGGCCCGCTCCACAAATCGAAATCCACACCCTCTGGAATGGGATAATCCCCCAGCTGGCCGATCGACTTTCGGCGTTTATAACACAGACCACGTGCCAATTTTACTTCTCCGATTCCCCCCTGATGAATGAATTTTATTGCTTCGATGATCCCCTGATTCGAACGACACTGTGTTCCCACCTGACAGATCCGCTGATATTTTTTAACGGCCGCCACGAGAGTACGTCCTTCAAAAAGATTCTGACAGACTGGTTTTTCTGCATAAACATCTTTCCCTGCCCGCATGGCCCAAATCGCCTGAAGAGAGTGCCAGTGATTCGGAGTGGCGATACTTACCGTGTCCAGCGATTCATCCGCCAAAATATCACGCATATCTTTTACAAATTTTGGTCGAAATCCCTGTCTTTTTTCCAGCTTATCCGCACAATTTTTTCCGACAGTTTCATCCACATCCACTAAATATGTAATGGCACAATTTTTTGACGCAAGATATCCGTCGATATGATTTCCTCCTCGTCCACGAACTCCGATCACCGCGATACTAATTTTATCATTAGCCCCTTTTGCCTCTTCCGCTAAAATAGAAACAGTAAATCGAGAACTGGCCAGTGCCGCACCACTCAGAGCTGTGGCACGCAAAAAATTACGGCGGGAAATATTACTCATGATCATTCTCCTTCGATTAAAAATCTTTTTACTATAAAAATTCGACTAAACAGCCGAAACTCAAAATGCTCAAAAAAAGTAATTTTTAAAAGTAAACTTTTTATTTTTTAATTTTACTTAATTTCAATTTCCCTGTCAATTCATGAAATATTTTATTTTTTAATTCTTGAACGATTTTATCTTTTAAATCTTTCGTTTTTGTCAGATTTTTCTATTATATTTACTGCATTTTACGATTACAAGAAATACCTGTCACCATACGCGAAAAACTCAGGTTAAAACGAAATTAGTTACATTATATCGTATTTTTGAAAAATATTTCTCGTGTGTAACCAAGACAAAAGATATTTTAATTTTATTCATATTTCTTTCCTTTTATAAATTGACATTTCAGTGGATTTAGATATAATTAATGCATACATAATAACTTTGTATTTCTGCTGCTTTTTATTTTTGGTAATCATGCTGTCAAATTTAGGAAAGTTCAGCAAAAAAACAAGAAAATTTTATTATGCACAAAATTTATATATACCGATTTCACTTTCATTCGGTTTTCTTCGACACGTCATCAGAGATATTTTATATCTGATGCATGATAAATTTCCGCTTTCCAGGCATTTTTACTTCACTGAAAATGCCGGTTTTATATCCGATGCACTATGAATTTCCGCTTTCTCAGCTTATTTTTGCCTCGCTGAAAATGCCTGCTTTCAGAGCCATATAAAAACGGAAATTTACAGGAAAACCAGAGGATAAAAACCACATAAAATGGAAATTTAAAGGAAAAGCAGAGTATATATACAGAAATTCATAGTAAATCGGGTATAATCATAATATTATTTTTTGTGCTATCATTTTGTTAGCACTCCTTCCTTTCAGATCCTGCCTCTGCGCGCATTTTGTGGCCAGATTCAGTGAATTAAACTTAATTTTTTGTGAGGTCTTTATCATGCAATTATTACCTGAATCCAAAAAAATTGGAATCGATAACTTCCGGGCGGCCATGGCTTCTCCGCTGATGCGTCACGATTTCTTTTTATCTTATGTTGAGAAAAATTTGAGTAGTGGAAAAGGTCTCGGCGCCGAATATTTTGGATATGGAACAGTTCAAAATCCGCTGCGTGTCGGCGTGGTCGGCACGGGCGACGAAGGAAACGTCCTTTTAGGTGCCTGTAATCCGAATTACATTCAGGTCGTCGCGATCGCGGATATTCGCTCATATAACATCTGGCGTGCTTTTAACGGAGATGTTACCGGCAGTCCAAAAGCCCAGAAAGTTCGGCCAGGTTTAATGAAAGTTTACGGCTGGAAAACGGAGGACGAAGCTAGAAAAAACGTTAAAATTTATGCTGATTATCGTGATTTACTGGATGCCGCGGAAGAATTAAAACTGGATGCCATTTTTATCGGTCTTCCGTTACACCTGCACCATGATGCCGCGACGCGCGCGATGCAAAAAGGCCTTCACGTTTTAACCGAAAAACTTATGGCACATAATATCGGCCAGTGTAAAGATATGGGACGTCTTGCCGTCACACAGAAAAAACACATGGCCACCGGCCACCAGAGACATTACAGTACTCTGTACGATAACGCCATAAAAGCCATCGAGGCAGGGCTTCTTGGGAACATTCATTATATCCGCGCCCAGTGGCACCGAGGAAATCTTCCTGGGAAAGATTCTTGGCAGCCCATGCTTCCTCTGATCGCTGTCGCGGCAAAAGAAGATACATTTTTAGAAAATGATCTGAACATGATTCAGAGTCACGAATCGAAATTAAAATCTTGGCGGAACCGGCGTGACCGTGCAAAAGGTGCGGAACAGGAAGAGTGGGCGAAAAAAGTAGCCCAGCTCGAAGCTCAGTTAAATGACACGATTCTTCCTGAAGTTTTGCAGAAGGCCGGATACGAAGAACATATTCTTAAAAATCCTGATGGTTCTGTCGCCTATAAAGCTCCTGCAGTGGAAGAGCTTATCCGCTGGCGGCTCTGGAACCGTACCAGTGCGGGATTAATGGCAGAACTGGGAAGTCACCAGCTGGATGCAGCCAGCATTTTCATCTCTGCCATGCACGGTGGTAAAAAACAGATTCCTCTGACGGTAAATGCCTTTTCCAGTCGGCCTATTTTTCCTTTTGACCGAGATATCGAAGATCATATTTCTTGTGTTTATGAATTTCCCGCCCCAGGTTATGACCCACATACGGAAAACGGAAAGCGGCAAAAAATTGCCGTGGCGTATAGCGCGATTAACGGAAATGATTTTGGAAATTATGGTGAAACCGTTTTTGGAACCCGGGGCACTCTCATGCTGGACCGTGAGGAAACCGCCATGTTATGGTTAACACATAATGTCGATAAACATGTTACCGTGGCAGAAAAGAAAGAAAACACCTTTACTCGCACGATAAACACCACAGACGAATTAAATGAACAGGATCTCGCACTGGGGATTCAGGCTCTTTATGATCAGAGCCTCGGATATCGGGAAGAAATCGAACATTTTGCTTTTTGTGTTCAAGAAAATCCCACTCCTTCTTATCAGGAGGATGGCGCGCCCATGTGTCGCTGCACACCAAAAGTCGCCATGTCGGATGCAATTATCGCTTTAACGACGAATATCGCTGCCGCGAAAGGAGAAAAAATTGATTTTAATCCCGCGTGGTTCGACATTTTTGATGATGCCACACCAGATGAAAGTAAACCGACGATTCCCGTACCGGAGGAATTTCAAAAATAAAGGCAAAAAATATCGTAAAGATAATCGGAAATTGAGCTGAAAATTTTTATATCCGATGCATTAAATTATCGTTTTTTAGGCATTTCAGATGGTATGAAATGCCTAATTCCATGAATGCACGAAAAATGCCTGGCTTTACTTTACTTTAAATTTCATTTTAGTGGAGTTCTGAAAGCAGATTTTTCGTGAAGTAAAATGCCGACCAGCCTCTCGGAGCACGGGGAAAACGAATATTTATACACCCGATGTACTATAAAATTCTGCTTCCTCGGTATTTTTGCTTCGAGGAAAATACCCGTTTAACGAGCTGTAAAAAACGGAAATTTAAAGGAAAATCAGTATACGGAGAGATTTTATATGAAAGTTTTATTAGTAAACGGAAGTCCTCACAAAGAGGGCTGTATTTTTACATCACTCTCTGAAGTGGCGAGTGCCCTGAAAAAAAACGGTCTCGATTCTGAAATTTTCTGGATCGGGAATAAACCCGTCCAGGGATGTATCGGCTGCTGGAAATGCAGAGAAGAAAACGCTGACGGATGTGTTTTCCGAGATGAACTTTATACCGATTTTGTTGAGAAAATGAAATCCTGTGATGCACTTATCGTCGGCGCACCGGTTTATTATGCCGGCCCTCCCGGAAGTCTTTGTGCCATTCTTGACAGAGTCTGCTTTTCTGCGACAAAGTATTTTCTCTATAAACCCGCAGCCTGTGTCGTAAACTGCCGCCGTGGGGGAGCCAGCTCGACTTTTGACCGTCTAAATAAATATTTCACCATTCTTCAGATGCCGGTCGTCTCCAGCCAGTACTGGAATTCGACGCATGGTTTTACGCCCGATGAAGTTCGGCGGGACCTGGAAGGAATGCAGACCATGAGGACTCTCGGTAATAACATGGCGTATATGTTAAACTCCATGAAAAAAGCGGCTCTGCCTCTGCCGGAATCAGAACCCTGGGTGGCCACTAATTTTATTTCTTGATTCACTTTATACCTGGTTCCACTTTAAATTTCCGTTTTGTGCGGTTCTGAAAGCAGGCATTTTCAGCGAAGCAAAATCTGGTGAGGCGGGGTTTTATAGTGTATCAGATATATAAATATCCGCGCTTCCCAAATATTTTTGCTCCGCTAAAAATGTACATTCGTTCAGAGCTTCATACAGCGAAATTTTAAAGTAGGCCTCATATCTCAGATGGTTCATTCCACCTGAATTTAAATTTCTTGCGGCTCTGTCAGCAGAACATTTTTGCACCGGCCTGCTGCCGACCGAAAATAAAATTACAGAAAAGATAAAGATGTATCGTTTAACTGTATGGATATAAATAAACTTAAAACAAAATGTGGGACATACTGGTTTCACTTTAAATTTCCATTTTTGGCGGCTCTGAAAGCAGAGATTTTCAGCGAAGCAAAATGCTGGTAAAGCGGAATTTTATAGTGTATCGGACATATTATATTCCCAGACGGAAAGGATTTTAAAGAACCGATGAAATATACACCTAGAAAGATCTGGTAAAAGAAAAATTTTAGAAAAACATTTCGGGCAGACGGAAAATAGCGTCATACTCATGAACGCGATTTACAGATCCCCAAAACTTGCGATCATCTGCTGAGCATATCAGTTTATCATGATAATTTTCCAGCTGGTAACTTGTGGCAGGATGAATATTCACTTCCACCGTGATTTCTTGTAAAATGTCAGTCGGCCACGCACGTAAAATTTCTTGCCAGGCATGATCCGACATTTTACCTGAATCCAGAATGCCGATATAATGTACCTTCCGAAGCTCCACGGGAATATTTCTAGAAAAGTACTTTAATATTTCTCGCTTTATGAATCCTTTAGGAAACCAATAAAAAAAACGGTGAAACACGCGCTTTATACTGCCGAATTCCTCGACAGGTACGCGAATACGGACATGTTCTTCCTGTGATTTCTTGGCTGCCAGATCAAAAATCGCAGGAATGGCATGAATGTGCTGGTGACTGTCAAAATGCTGAATCCGGCAGTGAAGGGGAGATAATATTTCGACTGCCCGATTCCACTGAGCTTCCAGCTCTATTTTTATTTGTCGCATTACCTCAGGGTTTCGAGAAAGTTTCCACAGATCGTAAAAACCATAACGAAACATTCCCTGAGAATCCAGCAGAAGTGATACCTGCTCCGGAGACGCGACTGGCCGTCCGCTGGTTAAACAAAAATGGAGGCCAAAATCAAAATCTGGCCGAATCCGCACCACACTCTGAATCCCTTCTTCGCAAAAAGGCATTATTTACCATCATGCTGGCCGCGTTAATTTTTCCATGAATCGCCAGATTCATTATCGCGTCATTCGTAAAAGGAGAAAATCCCAGATCATCCGCATTAAGTATCCAGCGAATCATTTTGTTCCTCTGTCCCAAAACCAAAACGTTCCTGCACGACATAAAGCGGCCGATCTTTTACTTCTGTATAAATACGTCCGATATATTCTCCGATCACTCCTAACGAAATTAACTGAACTCCACCAATAAAAATAACCGCGACGATTAAAGAAGACCATCCAGGCACACCGCGCTGACCATATAAAAGAAACTGGTAAATAGCCCAAATTGCGTAAGGCAGACACGCAAAAGCTGTAAAAAAGCCGACATAAGCGATGATACGCAGAGGCATGGTCGAAAAACTTATCACACCATCCAGAGCCAGCCGCAGAAGCCGAATATAGGAAAAAGACGTTACGCCCGCGACACGTTCATTCGCCTGAAATTCTACCGTCGTAACGCGAAATCCCAGCCACTGAACCAGCGCGCGCAAAAATCGAGAACGCTCACGAATTCTAGACAATTCCTGAACGACCTGCCGATCCATAAGCCGAAATTCAGAGGCACCTGGAATTAATGGAACATCAGAAAAAAAATTCATAACGCGATAAAACTGCCGTGAGGTCCATTTTTTCAGAAAACTCGTCTGCACATTATAATCGCTCCGAATGCCATGCACGACATGAAATCCCTCTTCCTTCTAGAGACGAATCATTTCTGTCAATAATTCCGGGGGGTGCTGAAGATCCGCATCCATTACCACCACCGCCCGTCCCGCAGAAGCATCCAGGCCAGCAGATATGGAAACTTGAGTGCCAAAATTTCGTGAAAAAACGATAACTTTTACCCGCGAATCGCGCTGGTGAAGTTTCTTTGCGACAGCCGCCGTCTGATCCCGGCTACCATCATCCACGATAATTATTTCCCAATTTATTCCGATTTCATTTAGCTGCCGAGAGACCTTTTCATAAAATAACGGTAAAGATTCTTCCTCATTAAAGGCGGGTGTAATAATAGAAATCTCAGGTTCCATGAAAACACACCCCATTTTCAGCTAAATAAGATTTATACCTAAAATTTCACTTCTCAGATATTTCATGAAACATAAAAATCATGCTTCTTAAGCGTTTTCTTTAAATACGAAACACTACAAAACGAATATCACACATAAAAAAAACGTGTAAGAAAGAAGCATTCATAAATCTTAGTCCTAATCCACCATAAATTTCTGTTTCGCGTGTCCGTATGTACAAACAGACTTTTATTTTTTCCCTTTTTTCACGATTCGCTGCATGGCCTGAGCTTTTAATAACGCGGCATTTCTTAATTCCACTTCCACAAGCGAATTTTTCGGTTTAATTTCAGCTGCGTGACGCGCCGCGTCCGCGGAATCCTGCGTAATCTCTGATGCAGGAATCGCATGACCCGTTAAGAGTGTAATCACATTTTGATAAACTTCCACAAAACCCTGAGAAATGAAATAGGATTCACTCTGCTGCTCATTTTTTATACACAGTTCACCGGTACCCAGCCGACCAATTAATGGTGAATGGTTCCACGCGATTCCAATTTCTCCATCAAAAAGAGGAAGAGAAACAAAAGTTGCGGGCTTATCAAGAATTGTACGCTCTGGAGTAACTACGATACATTTCATTTCCATAATGATTCTGCCTGTGAAAATGCGACATCTGTTCGACTTTATACCCGTCCTACTTTAAATTTTCATTTCATACACACTGTTTCTCCAGCAGATTTAATGTCATAAAAATGCCAGAGAAACAGAATTTATCGTATATCGGATATAAATAACCTGCCTGTATAAAATGGTAAAAACTGCTCTAAAAGAACGGTTTTCACCTAAAATTTCTCTTATTTCTTCGCTTCTTTTTCAGCACGATCAGCCTGCTCTGCCGCCTGTTCGATCGATCCGACATACATGAACGCAGATTCTGGAAGATGATCCCACTTTCCTTCATAAATTTCGTTAAAACTGCGAATCGTATCTTTCAGAGGTGTAATCTCGCCTTTTTTACCTGTGAAGGCTTCTGCCACGAGGAAGGGCTGAGAGAGAAAACGTTCCATTCTTCGGGCACGATGCACGATCAATTTATCAGATTCCGCCAATTCATCTGCGCCAAGAATCGCGATAATATCTTGCAGCTCACGGTAACGCTGAAGCGTGGACTGAACACGCCGTGCGCAGTCATAATGCTCCTGTCCGACATACTGCGGATCCAGTACACGACTGCTGGACGCCAGAGGATCCACTGCAGGATAAATACCCTTTTCCGAAATCGCACGTTCCAGATATACGAAAGAGTCCAGCTGACCAAAAGCAGTCGCTGGCGCCGGATCCGTCGGGTCATCCGCCGGTACATAAACTGCCTGTACTGACGTGATCGCGCCCTTATCTGTCGAAGTAATACGTTCTTGAAGTGCACCCATTTCACTGGCCAGTGTAGGCTGATAACCCACCGCAGATGGCATACGGCCTAAAAGTGCCGAAACTTCGCTTCCGGCCTGTGAAAAACGGAAAATATTATCGACAAAAAGAAGAACATCCATTCCGGAAACATCACGGAAATACTCTGCCATGGTAAGCGCGGACAGCGCGACTCGCAGACGTGCTCCTGGCGGTTCATTCATCTGACCGAATACCATACAGGTCTGATCCAGAACCGTTTTTCCAGTCTGACCAATTTTTGCTTCCTGAAGTTCCAGCCATAAGTCATTTCCTTCACGCGTACGTTCACCGACTCCCGCGAACACAGAATAACCTCCGTGTGCCGTGGCGATACGCGCGATCAGTTCCTGAATAATAACGGTTTTTCCCAGACCGGCACCACCAAAAAGCCCCGCTTTACCTCCGCGGACGAAAGGCGTTAAAAGATCGATCACTTTAATACCAGTTTCGAAAATTTCCGTTTTTGTCGATAAATCAGCCATGGCTGGCGGATCACGGTGGATCGGACGATATTCTTTCGCATTTACTGGGCCGCGATTATCGATCGGATCTCCTAAAAGATTAAATACGCGTCCGACCGTTTCCAGGCCCACAGGTACCTGCACCGGAGAACCCGTGTCGACACATTCCAAGCCACGAATCAGACCGTCCGTGGTCCCCAGAGCCACACACCTCACCCGGCCTCCGCCAAGATGCTGCTGAACTTCACCTGTCAGATTCAGATCCAGACCATTCTTAAATGTTTTCACCGTTACCGCATTATAAATAGCTGGCAGGTTTTCCTCAGAAAACTCCACGTCAAAAGTAGAGCCAATAATTTGTGTAATGTGTCCGATATTTTTATTTTGCGACATGCTTATGATCCTCTTCGCTTCTGCGATTAATTGAATACCAGGCTT
This sequence comes from Planctomycetia bacterium, assembly GCA_030527015.1. Lineage (GTDB taxonomy): Bacteria > Planctomycetota > Planctomycetia > Pirellulales > Thermoguttaceae > RGIG3701. The sequence continues at coordinate 11,185 of JAUNBR010000054.1, read as the reverse complement.
CTTTTGTCTCGATTATTTTTATTACGGCAACTTGGGAAATATTTCCACCGGATGGCCGTATTTTTTATACCCGATGCACTATAAATTCCATTTTTCAGGCATTTTACTTTACAGGAAATGCCTGTTTTCTAAACTGCATAAAACAGAAATTTAAAGGAAAATCAGTAATTCGTGATATATCTCGTGCGTTTATGACACGCTTATTTTTACCGTATGATAACATTTTAAATCCGACGCACCATAAATTTCCGCCTCTTCGGCATTTCACGATACATGAAGTCTGCCACGCAAAACGAAAATTTAAATCGGAACCACGTTACATTATTTTAACGCTTCCACTCCACCGATCAGCTCTGTTAACTCGCCCGTGATCTGTCCCTGACGCGCACGGTTTACCGCCATGGTCAGCGTCTTAATCATGGAATCTGCATTTTCCGTCGCCGCTTTCATGGCCACCATTCGCGCGATCTGTTCACTGACCGCAGAATCTAAAAAACAGTTAAACAGCTTCATCTTAAAACTCGCAGGAACCACCTCCGACAGAATACTTTCCGCAGAAGGAATAAAGTCATACATCGTTTCCGTGGAATGCTTTTCTGGTTCATCGGAATCCCCACTTCCTATTTCAGAAAGTGGTAAAAGTATTTCATGCGCCACCGTCTGTTTTGAGAGAGACTCAAATTTCATGTACACGATTTCCAGCCGATCCAAGTCTCCCGTCAAGTAACGTTCCAAAAACTGCTCCGCGATTTCTTCCACTTCTGCCCATGTCGGTTTATCCTCAAACTGTGTATATGTGGCAGCCATCAGAATTTTCCGAAATGTGAAAAAAGAAATTCCTCGTTTTCCTGAAACCTGAAGCTCCACCTGTGGAACTTTTATGGAAGAGTCTTTGTCTGACAGCTCATGCCACCGTGCCTGTGCCGCACGCACCAGGCTGGAATTATAACCACCGCATAAACCACGGTTCGACGTAAGCACCAGCAGCGCAACTTTTTCTTCCGTCGGATGTGGTATCAGCAGAGGATGAGAAATCTCGGCACCCGTGGCAGCCAGATGACGCACCATTTTCGTTAACCGTTTAGTGTATGCTCCCGACGATACAGCACGTTCCATGGCACGACGATAGGATGCAGTGGAAATGAGTTCCATCGTCCGCGTAATCTTCCGAATACTACGAATGGAATTTCGTCGTTTATTAAGTATTTTTGTTTTTGCCATTTTCTAAAATTCTGTCAGGGGAGTGAAAAAATATATCCTAATAAATAAACTTAACAGCACACTTTTTACACTCCAAAATACAAAAACTGATATTTCCTTTTATTTTTATATCCGATGCTTTATGAAATTCCGTTTCTCCTGCATTTTCCTTCGCTGAAAATGCAGACAGAAACACATAAAAACGAAATTACATTTTCATAAAACAAATTTTGGAAATGAGAATCACAGATTTCATTCCGCCGAAAGGAAATCATTCGTGAACGACTCTAAAACACGGCGAATTTCAGCCTCTGTTTCGTCATTTAACTGACCGCTGGCAGCGATTTTATCCCATGCCGCCTGTTCACTGGAATGGAAATACGCTAACATTTTTTTCTCGTATTCCTGAACTCTGCTCACCGGAACTTTATCTAAATATCCACGTGTCGCTGCATAAATCGAAATTACCTGATCGATCACATGCATGGGTTTATAAATTCCCTGTTTCAGCAGTTCTGTCAGACGATAACCCCGATCCAGCCGCTGCTGTGTGGCCGGATCCAGTTCCGTTCCCAGCTGCGCGAACGCCTCCAGTTCTCGGAAAGCCGCCAGGTCAAGACGCATACCACCTGCCACTTTTTTCATAATCGGAATCTGTGCGGAACCACCGACACGACTCACAGAAATACCCACGTTCATCGCGGGGCGCTGGCCTGCAAAAAACAGGTCCGGCTGAAGATAAATCTGTCCGTCCGTAATCGAAATTACATTCGTAGGAATATACGCAGAAACTTCACCTTCCAGTGTTTCAATAATCGGAAGCGCGGTCAAGGAGCCTCCACCCAATTCATCACTGAGTTTACAGGAACGTTCCAGAAGTCGGCTGTGACAATAAAACACGTCACCAGGATATGCTTCACGGCCAGGCGGACGCCGCATCAACAAAGAAAGCTGACGATACGCCACGGCCTGTTTCGACAAGTCATCATACACACAAAGTGTGTGACCACCACGATACGTAAAGTATTCCGCCATGGACGTACCCGCATATGGCGCGATATACTGTAACGGCGCAGGGGAAGAAGCACCGGCCACAATTACCGTGGTATAATCCATCGCGCCATGTTCTTTCAGGGCTTCTATCAGACCTGCCACCGTGGACTCTTTCTGACCGATCGCCACATAAAAGCAGTAAACCCCTTTCCCTTTCTGATTTATAATCGTGTCGATCGCGATCGCCGTTTTTCCCGTCTTTCGGTCACCAATAATTAATTCACGCTGACCACGGCCAATCGGCGTCATGGCGTCAATCGCTTTAATGCCTGTCTGAAGTGCTTCACGCACCGGCTGACGTTCTGAAATACTCGGTGCACTGGACTCCAGCGTGCGATACTCCGTGGTATTCACCGGCCCCTTTCCATCCAGCGGATTTCCCAGTGGGTCAATCACTCGCCCAAGAACCGCCTCTCCGACAGGAACACTTAACAGTTTTCCCGTGCTGCGGACTTCATCACCTTCCTGGATTTTCAGATAATCTCCAAGAATGTTCACTCCGACGGAATTCTCCTCCAAGTTGAACGCCAGTCCAACTACTCCGTTACTGAATTCCAGCATTTCTCCCGCCATTACGTCGGATAATCCATACACCTGCGCGATTCCGTCTCCAACTTCCAGTACACGACCAACTTGCCGCACGTCGATTTTCGACTCATACTGCTTAATTTCCTGCTGAATTACGGAAGCGATTTCATCTGCTTTGAATTTCATGGGCGCTCCTGCCAAACCATTTTCTATTTATCTAAATTCTCAGTTTTTTCACATAAAAGTTTATATATTTTATAATGAATTCATAAAACTTATCATTTCATGATTACATTTATCTAAAATTATAAAATTATAATTTCTAAATCGTTTTTTTCGAGTTTAGTTTTATACAGGCTACTAAAATTTCCGTTTTGTACGACTCAAACTGATTCACCTTTAAATTTCCGTTTTGTGCGGCTCTGAATGCCAGTATTTTTAGCGAAATAAAATGCTGGGGAAGCGGAATTTTATAGTATATCGGCTATAAATGATCTCTAAAAAAATTCCCGCTAAATATCATACCGGATGAAAACACACCCTAAATATAACCCACATGACAAAATTTATTGTAAATCGTAACTTCCTGATGAAAAGGCACGCCATTCCGATTCGGAGGTCAGCTATTTTTCGTCGCTTCTTCTTCGGGAACGTAATGATGAATCACATTTTGGCAAATATTCTTTAGTTGCATCGCGATCGATCCGTCATAAATCGTGTCACCCACACGCACCACCAGCCCTCCGATGAGAGAGGGGTCCGTCCGATGTAAAATTTCCGGATCCCCTTTTAGCATTTTTCGCAGGGACGCAGAAATTTTCTGTAACATTTCTTCTTTCAGAGGAGTCGCAGCGGTAACAATTACAGGAATACGACCTAAAAGAATATCCTGACGTTTTTTAGTCTGCTGATAAATTGCCCGCAGACAGTCCAGTCGTTCATGTTTCGCCACGACACGTAAAAAATTTAAAAATAGAGGCGAAATTTTATCTCCGAAAACACGTTCCAAAAGCCCTATTTTATCCTCCGCAGAAACCAGTCGACTATTTAAAACCTGTTCAAAATCAGGATAGGCGTCCAGTGCCTGAGTAATAAAATCCGAAAATTCTTCCAGTATTTCCCCTATCCGTTTCGGTTCATTTTCCAGAACACCAAATAACGATTCCGCATACACATCACCGATCTTTTCCGCGTTAACGTCTGGATTCGACTCTGCCGCGAAACGCGCGTCATTCGCTGAAACATCTGCTGCCATGATAACCTCTTCAGGGAAAAAATAATTTACGGTAAATCATTTCGTGTGAAAACACTTTCGAATTCACATTTTTTATGCTGTAAACTTCAAATATCTTTTGATACGGCCCGTTTTGGTGCAGTATGAAACTCCACTTTCAAAGATATATCTGGTTCCACTTCAAAATATCTGTTTTCAGAGCAGTATAAAACGGAAATATAAAATAAAACCAGGATAAATAGGAAACCGACAATTCATATAATTCATCGAGTAAGAATTACACGAAAAATACACAAAACATCATGATTTCCTGCTCTTCAAAATCTCTGCTTTCCAATAATTTTATACCCGATACACTATAAATTTCCGTTTCTCCGGCATTTAGCTTCACTAAAAATGCCTGCTTTCAGAGCCATATAAAACGGAAATTTAAAATGAAACCAGTATATATAATGGAAACCACCGGCCGATTTCCACAAAAATTATACCAGCGAAAGGTGACACCAAAACTTCTGGCGCGAATCACTCATTCCGAAGCAAATTTTGCTACAGTCTGATCTATCAGCGTTCGGTGCGCGTCCGGCGTTAATTCTTTCTGAAGAATTTTCCCTGCGATCTCCACGGCCAGAGTCGCACTGGCGGCCGCCAATTCCTTTTTCGCCTGAATTTTTGCGGATGCAATTTCTTGCGTCGCCTGCTGTTTTACTGCTTCCACTTCTTTTTTCGCGGCTTCCAGCATCATGGCGCGAGTCTGCTCATTCGTCTTCTGCGATTTATCATACATCGCCTGAATTTCCGATTTTGCACTGGCCAGCTGCGTTTTATAGTCTTCCAATAATTTTTGAGCCTCAGCATTCGCTGTTTCAGCTCCGTCACGCTGCTGATGAATATAATTTTCTCGGGCATCCAGGCCAGAAATAATCGGACCCCAGGCATATTTCCATAAAATCGCCAGAACGATTAAGAATGTCACTAAAGTCCAAATCGCCAGATTTCCCTGAAATGCCTCGATCGGATTCAAATTTTTTGCTCCGTCTTCATGACCCGCCGCCATAAGTTCTACTGTTCCAAAACCAAAAGAACATATGAGACAGACGCCCAGTAATATAACGGAAATCCATAACCACTGTTTCGACTTCATGCTTTATTCCTCATAATCCGTTCCAGAATGCGACTTTCCAGCCGCTTCCCGGAACCGTTAAAAACATACGTTCAAATTCTTTGTCCATTTTATGCCTGATTTTACCTCTTATTTCCATACTGCCCTATACTTTATCATCAAAAATATGAATAGGGCCTTACGGAAACTAAGCTAAAAGCAAAACCAGTATATGTGCGTCCGAAATAAAACTTTATTTGAAAATGAAGCCCAGCAGACAAATTACCAGTGCGAACAGGGTAACACCTTCAATTAACGCGGCAGACAAAATCATCGCGGTCTGAATAGAACCCGCTGCTTCCGGCTGACGTGACATACTCTCCACAGCGGAGGCTCCGATACGCCCGATTCCCAGTCCTGCGCCAAAAATAACGACTCCACAGCCGATCGCCACTCCCCACGCGATGGGAAGTGCGGACGCAGCAGCCTTCGTTTCAGCAGGATTCGTATATCCCTGTGCGAATGCTGGTGAAACCATGGCGATTAAAGCGACAAATAACAGTGCGATACTTAAATTTTTCACGTTTACGTTCTCCTACTTTAATGATGTAAAGCAAATTCTAGTTTTAATACAAATTTTACTTCCGATGCACTATAAATTTCTTCTTAACCGGTATTTCATGACGCCTGAAGCACCTGTTTTTGTGGCCGCACAAAATGGAAATTTAACGTGGAACCGGTATTACCTCTGCCCGAAAGAAAAACTTCCCTCAGGACATTTTTCCAATTTCTAATTAATGTTTATGTGTTCCCATCCCGATGAATAACGCCATGAGGAAGGAAAAGATATACGCCTGTAAAAAAGAGACGAAAATTTCAAGAAAGAAAATCGCGATATAAAGTGCCATGGACGCCGGAGCCACCGCCAGCCAAATTAAAATATAACCAGCCACCGCTCCTACAAAAGCCATAAACACCGCCATAACCAGGTGACCCGCGAAAACATTCGCAAATAATCGGATGGCCAGCACGATATGCTTTATAAATAATCCCATAACCTCAATTACAAAAAGCATGGGCTTCAAAACCACTCCCAGACCGAATGGCACTTCCACATCCGGTACCTGATTCGTCCAAAAATTTACAAGACCAAATTTCATCGAGCCGGCAATTACTGTCGCGCAGAACGCCACCAGAGCCAAAACTGCCGTCACCGCAGGATTCGCAGTCGGGGACCCGCCAAAAGGAATCAGGCCAAAAAGATTACAGAAAAGAATAAAGAAAAATGTCGTCCATATAATCGGCAGATACTTATCCGCACCGTGACCAATCGACGGACGCACCACATTATCTCGGAAAAATAATAGAAAAACTTCCAGAAAATTCCAGAAACGCCCCTTAATCGGCTCTCCAGATTTTATCTTTTTCGCCAGCGGAATAAAAAATGCCAGCATGACTACTGCCGCGATAATTTCCAGTACCATGAATTTTGTAATCTGGATACCAAAAATCTCTGGAAGATGAAGAACCTGGTCTTCCGTAAAGAAATGAAAGGACGTTCCATCTCCGACGTGGCCTCCAAGCCACCCGGGACTCAGCGGATTCTGTTCGGCACTCATGAATATCTCCTCGGGAATTCCGATGAAATCCGTTTCTCCTACTCATTCAAAATACCATCTTCTGTATTTTTTCCTGAAAGAGTCAGCATTAACTCGACTACCAGAGTAAACGGATAATAAACCATATATGACATAAGTATACCTGCTGTAAAATCCTTGTCCATACCCCCCTTATAAAAAAATAATGCAAAAATTCCCACAGTCAGGGGAACTCCTGCACGTAACAAAATTCCTATTAAGTGAGAATATGCCCTAATTTGCAGCTTTTGGCCTTTTTCCATCTTTTTTGTAAAATTTTTACTTAAATCCACCGTGCGCATGGCTAAAAACGCCCCAAAAAGACACGCACCGCCACCAATTACCCCGCCTTTCGCCACTTCCGCTCCCCAAAAATAATAGGTTATCGCCGTAATTAAAACTGAATAAAATACCGTGGAACCCACTAAAATAATATATTTTCTCACGGAAGAAAATTTTTTCATGATTCCCTATTTTCCTTCTCATTTTAGTTCCACTTTAAATTTCCGTTTCGTGCAGCTCTAAAAGCAGGCATTTTCAGCGATGTAAAATACCGTAAAAGCTGAAATTTATAATATATCGTTCGTACACATATCATCAAAACCAGTTTCTCCCAGGATTTTCTCGATATACCTGGCGCTTTTTAACCCGATGTAATATAAAAATTTCATGAAAATATACTGGTTCCACTTTAAATTTCCATTTTTTGCGGCTCTAAAAGCAGGCATTTTCAGCGAAGCAAAATGCCGTGGAAGCGGAATTTTATAGTGTATCGGGTATATAAATTTAGAGCGGAGCAGATCTGTAAAAAAGAAATTTACCTTGACGCGGTATGATTTTTAAGAATCCGCATCAGCTGTGTTCCAGCACTAATCAGACCCAAAAAAAGCCCTGATAACATAAAAATAACCCGGGTTCCCAGCTCAAAATCCAGCCATAAACCCAGCAGAGCAGGAAGAAGTGCCTGCATTCCGATTCCTGAAATCGTAACGCTCCACGCCAGACCTTTTGCTACCGGTGAACGCACATCTTCCTGCATTTCTTCTTCATCTTTTAACAAAATTTACCCCCAAAATATACTATTTATATAATTATATAATAATGTCATCTCACTGGCCTGTCCCAGCTCATACCATAATTATATAACTTTTGAACATTCCGCCAGGGAATAACGCCTACAAAACAGGATATTCACGTCTTGGACAGTTCATATTTTCTAAAAAATCATACCACTTCTTCTTGGCCACAAAAAAACATACGTTTCACACGGCATACTGTTTTCTCTATAAATTTCCGTTTCCTACGATTCTTAAAGCAGGCATTTTAGTAAAGCCTGCTGCTGACAAGAAAGCAAAAATGCGGGTGAAGCGGAATTTTATAGTGCATCGGGTATAAAATACAGTAAAATCAAAAATTTCAGAAATTTTGAATATTCCGGAGGCATACCATTTCATGAAATCATATGATCTTAAAATTCATCTGCACCGTGCGCGACACCATCATTTCGAATACCGAGATGCGCGTGTACTTCTGGATCGATCGAGTAAAGAATACCTCTCACCGATCCATCACACATACTCATCATAAAATGATCCGGATGCGCACTTCCAAAAGCGAATTCCGGAGTACTGTATCCACTGCGGTCACGAAAAGGAATGGCCTTATCTTCTGTATTATGTTTTGAGAATCGCACGATATCCTGGTCAAAACCGATACTCCATCCCTGATCATCATGACCCGCGGTTCCCGTGGTATACGTATCAGGATTCAGATACTTCTCTCCTAAAAGATATGTATAAGAACCTCCGTCCGTGACCCATTCTGGGCGGATTCCCGTCCGTCTCTGAGAAAGACCGTTCGCAATCGTCGATTTCGTGCGATCACAGCCAGGATATTCCATGCCGAAAGTCTGCTGACGCCATGCCGTTTCCGTGAGATTATTAAAACCGTCACCCTTTCCAAAAGCAGCGATATCTTTTCCATCCCCTCCGTTATAACAGTAATCTGTTTTCCCCACAGCCGAGGGAGTATTCGTATTAAAAAAACCACCACTAATTGTACAGGGATATACCACCGCATCCCGCCGTGACGGGCAGTAAAGAAAAGGAAGAGGCGTTTTAAGTGCTGTTTCCCGCTCACTTTTCATCGTCGATTCACTTTTCTCACTTCCACTGCTGGTCAGTGCATATCCCAGCATATATAGAGGTTCCTGCTGTAATTCAGGCAAAGAATTATAAATCCATCCGCCAGGCTGTTTTTCACCGACACCTGCATTCACATCCCCCACCCAGCCGTATCCCCATCCGCCTGAGGGAAAATGACCATGCTTACTCTCATGATTTATCGAAGCACGCGATAACTGATATATATTATTCTTACACGCGGCTTGTCGCATGGATTCTCGCGCCCCACCGACCGCCGGAAGCAGTAATGCCATTAACATACTAATGATCACGATCACGATCAGAAGTTCCACGAGGGTAAATCCGTACGCATTTTTTGATTTCATAAATTCCCCCAAATTCCTCTGGCTTTTATATTTTTTGCTCTTACTTTAAAATTAAATTATGTACACTCAAATTTTCCTGCATTTCTTGCATCCGTTCTTCAGTAAATTTAGCCTGTAAAGTTACGATAAGTCGCGATCTTCAAAAAATATTAAGGCTACAAAAATCGCGACAGTGGTAAATAATAGGCAGTATAATCCAGAAAATAATAAATATTGAGGAGAAATTGCCTCACCGCCAGCGATCGCCGTTTCGATACTAAAATATTTTAACATGGGAAGGACGGCCGAAAGGAAGTTTCCGACGAAACCGACGATCGGAAATTGCCCCATGGATGACTGAACCATCTGGGGAACCAGGTGTCCCAGTGCATATATCGTGACACATAAAGTCATGTTCGGAATCATGGATAAACGCGTGGAAAGTGCCACCGCGACCGCTCCCATCATGGTAACTTCCATAAATGAAAGCCCCAGCGCAGGCAAAACATCTATCATGGATTCCAGACAGGCGGTGCTTTCCGGTTCCAATTCACAGTTTTCGCGAGAATCGTATACCACTTTATACGCACAGGTGGGCACAAAAACTGTCGAGAGAATCACAAAAAAAAGTGAAACTCCAAGAATAATACCAAAAAATTTACCAAGAACCATCTGACGACGACTCAGAGGTTTCGATAAAAGTGTTAATGCCGTTTTCTCTTCCAATTCATCTGAAACAGACGTTCCGGCACTCCAGACAGCCAAAATGATACTTAAAACGCGAATAAGCGTCATTCCTTGCGATTTTAGAATTTTGATGTCCTCACCCAGCGTATTATACGGAATAAAGGGAAACAAAAGGAGCACAAAAATACCAAAAATCGCCAAAACAGCAAAAATCGGCTGCTGAACCACCGATCGGGCAGTATTTGTGGTAATGGTCGCGATTTTACGAAATCCCAGGCGAAGTGTCAGCCATAAAATAAGTGGAAATAATAAAGCGCAGACCGCAAAAACTGGCACGAACCACATGGTACGAAACCAGGTGATAAACAGACCTGGGATAAAAAAAACGTCACTTCCAAGCATCATGATTTCCCGATGAAATTATTTTTCACTAAAAGTTAAAAATAGACCAGATTTTAGCCCTAATACTCATTAAATCTCCACTTTTTCAGCATTTTCAGTGAAACTAAAATGCTTGCGTCCAGAGACGCACAAAAAGGAACTTTTTAAAAGTAATGCCGATGATATATATCTGATTTCCCATACATAATTCCCCATATCCCCATAACTCGCCACAATTTTTTTAATTGGAATAATTTTCATAAATTTTCATTTTTGCTTTCACACATAACGAAATTTATAATCCAAACAAAAAATATTTTTTTGCTGTCATGAAAATGGCGTCTCAAACATATTCACAAAACATTCCAGACGCAAAATTTATAGCATATCAGACTTATACTGACTCTCCTTTAAATTTCCATTTTATGCGGTTCTGAAAGCAGGTATTTTTAACGAAACAAAATGCCGAAGGAGTGGAATTTTATCGTGCATCAGATATAAAATAATAGATATTTCATTAAAAACGAAAAATCTGCTCTAAATAATATACGTTTAGTTTACTATTAATGACTACTTTTTACAAGACGAGGAACAAAATTTTTATAAGAAAAATATGAAATATCCATTTTTGCAACAAAATTTATCTAATTTTTGATTTTCTTGCATTTATAATCTAAAATCTGACGCCCGGAAATGAATAAGACCGTTTTTAATTATATATTTTTATACCCGATACATTATAAAATTTAGCTTCACCGGCTTTTTTGCTTCGCTGAAAAAGCCTGCGTCAGAGCCGCACAAAACGAAATTTTAAATTGGAACCAGTATAATAATCCCAAAACAGGTTTTAAGATAAATTTTTAAGCTCAGTCCTAAAA
>JAUNBR010000121.1 GCA_030527015.1 Planctomycetia bacterium | reverse complement strand
CATGGGATTTTACATGGGATTTTATGTAAAAAAGGGGGTAATTTCCAAGAATGAAAAACCCCCACAATAAACATTAAACACCGTAAATTTAGGCATGAAAAAACCCGTCCTGCGATTTCTCACAAAACGGGTTATACCCCCTAGGGGAGTCGAACCCCTGTCCCTGGACTGAGAATCCAGTATCCTAGGCCACTAGACGAAGGGGGCGTACTTCGTATATTTTAGATAACTCCATTAAATTTCTAGAATGGTTTATGGTGAAAATTTCACCCTTTCTGTTATCCGTTATGTCTAAACAACAAAAATTAAATTCGTTTAACACGTCATTAATATGATATGTTACCACAAAATTTTAAACTGTCAAGCAGGGAAACTTTCATTTTACTGAAAATCTTTTTATATTTTCGATTTTTGTGTGAATCTCCATAAATTAAATGGGAGCGCCTCTCCCTTTTTTTTCGGCTTTTGTCTTATTTTGATGGACAAAACACGAAAAAATTCATGTTCTTATGATGTTTTTTCTCGCTTAAAATCATTAATGTCCGCATGAATGGAAGTTTTATACCCGATGCACAATAAATTTCTGCTTCACCGGTATTTTTACTTCACTGAAAATGCCTGATTTCTTAACTGTACAAAAGAAATTTATAAGGAGAACCTGGTATGCATGGAAAGACAAATTTTTATGTTATTCTCTTTCTGAAATGTGAATGGGAGAGGGGACCGTTACTTAACAGATGTAGGAGAACTAGTATAATATATTCGGTGCTGCTTCTAAATTTATGTTTAAGGTGTTCCCGCAGCATTATTTTAGGTGTAAGTTTCTTAAAATCGGAAATGATGCTGCGGTTACTGTAAATTTCCATTTTGTGCGGATCAGAAAACAGGTATTTTATCGAACAAAAATATCAAAAAATAAAAAATATGCTTTCACTTTAAATTTTCGTTTTGTACGGCTCTGAAATAAGCATTTTCATGAAGCAAAATGCCTGGGAGGCGGAAATTATAAGTGTGTCGAGGATTTATAATGCATCGGATATAAAATGGAATCTGGACAAAAACTCAGCAGCAAAATGGGATGGTGATTTAGTAGGAAAGATAAAAATGAGCCGAGATTTTGAATTGGTGAGTCCTTTTCAGCCTGCGGGCGATCAGCCACAGGCCATTAAAAAGTTATTGCATGGTATCAGATCGGGAGAAAAAGCCCAGACGCTCATGGGAGTAACAGGTTCCGGAAAAACGTTTACCATGGCGAACATTATTCAAGAATTGCAGCGTCCGACTCTCGTAATGTCCCATAATAAAACACTGGCCGCTCAGTTATATTCAGAATTTAAACAGTTTTTTCCCCATAACGCGGTAAGTTATTTTGTCAGTTATTACGATTATTATCAGCCAGAGGCATATATTCCCCAGCGAGATATTTATATCGAAAAAGATGCGGCGGTAAATCAAGAAATAGATCGCTTAAGACTGGCGGCGACTAGTGCCCTGGTGAGTCGGCGTGATGTAATCGTCGTGGCCAGTGTTTCGTCGATTTATGGTTTAGGTTCCCCGGAAGATTATAAACAGATGATGATTCCGCTGGAAATCGGAAATATTATGGATCGAGACGCGCTTCTGGCGAAACTGGTGGAAATTCAGTACGAAAGAAATGACGTGGTGCTGGAAAGTGGAAAATTTCGTGCACGTGGAGACTGTGTGGAAATTTTTCCGACTTATGAAGAATTCGCGTTTCGAATCGAATTTTGGGGAGATGAAATCGAACAGCTTTCATATATAGATCCGGTTACCTGTGAGGTAATCGAGAGGCGTAAAGACATTATGATTTACCCTGCAAAACATTTCGTGCTGCCCGAGGAGCGGATTCATAATGCGCTGGCGAAGATCCGAAAGGAGCTGGCCATGCAGCTGGAAAAGTTTAAGGATGAGGGAAAATTACTTGAGGCACAGCGACTTTCCGCACGAACGAGGTATGATCTGGAGATGCTGCAGAATGTGGGTTATTGTCCCGGTGTGGAAAATTATAGCCAGCCTCTTTCGAATCGAGCACCCGGTGAACCACCAGATACACTATTTAGTTTTTTTCCGGACGATTATTTACTTTTTGTGGATGAGTCCCACGTGACGGTACCACAGATCCGTGGAATGCAGACGGCGGACAGAAATCGAAAACAGACGCTGGTCGAACATGGGTTTCGACTCCCCAGCGCGATGGATAATCGTCCGTTAAGATTCTCGGAATGGGAGGAGCGGGTGCATCAGGTAATTTATGTATCGGCGACACCTGGGCCATATGAACTGGAAAAGTCACATGGGCGTGTGGTGGAACAGGTGATTCGTCCGACAGGACTTCTGGATCCAGAAATAGAGGTTATCCCGGCCACAGAATGTAAAGCTGGACAGTCGGCGGTTTCAAAAATTGCTTCACCAGGACAGGTCCCCCATTTAATGAAAGAAGTGGAAAAACGTGCAAAAGTAGGAGAGCGCGTGTTGGTTACCACATTAACGAAACGTATGGCAGAAGATCTTTCTGCGTATTTTTCAAAACAGGGCGTGCGCTGTAAGTGGCTGCACAGTGAGCTGGATGCTTTTGAGCGCGTGGAACTTTTACGAGAACTGCGCGAAGGAGCTTTTGACGTACTGGTGGGAGTAAACCTGCTTCGAGAAGGACTGGATTTACCGGAGGTTTCTCTGGTGGCGATTTTAGATGCGGATAAAGAGGGTTTTCTGCGAAGTGAAACGTCTCTGATGCAGACCATCGGCCGGTCTGCAAGAAATGTGAACGCAAAAGTTCTGCTTTATGCGGACAAAATGACGGTGGCCATGCAAAACGCGATAACGGAAACCTACAGACGGCGGGAATTACAAAAAGAGTACAATAAAAAACATGGAATTACGCCCCAGACGATTAAGAAGAATATTCATAGGGGAATCGAAGAAGAGGCGAGTGCTCATCTCCGTGCGAATGAAATGGTCGGTCGTTCAGATATGGCGACGATAATCACAGAAGAATATCTGGCAGAACTGGAAGCGGAAATGATGGAAGCGGCCACAGCTCTGGAATTTGAGCGTGCGGCGGCGATTCGAGACAGAATTCATCAGATGCGTGAACAGATCGGAAAACGGGTGGATGAGGTAAAAATCGAAAAACCGAAACGAAGAAAACGGGGCGGAGGTGGTAATAAACCTAAAACGGTCCCCATGGTGTAAGATTTATACAGGTTTCCCACTTTAAATTAAATTTCTGTTTTGTGTCCTCTGAAAGCAGGCATTTTCTGCAAAATAAGATGCTGGAGAAGCGGAATTTTATCGTGTATCGGCTATAAAAAGATTCTAAACTTTCTGCCACTTTACTTATTTTATGTTCGATACACTTAAAAGTTTCTACTTTCCACGGTATATTTTAGTTTCTCACTGAAAATGCCTCACTTTCAGAACTACATAAAATAAAATTTTGTAAAACCAGTAAATTTTATCTTTTTGTTTTTTTAAAAGAATATTCCCCAAAATATGGACGCAGCGATTTTTCTTGTGTATAATTATGAATAGTGAAATGTATGACATACAGAAAAAATATATCCGCAAGTGTACGTTAAATAGGGTTTTGTGTTATACTGGCTCTACTTTCAATTTCCGTTTTGTGCGGCTCTGAAAGCCGGCATTTTCACCGAAGCAAAATGTCGGAAAAGCAGAAATTTATAATGTATCGGGTATAAATTTTAAAAATGTAGTTTCTGTTTGTTTTGTAGTATTAAAAGAAAACACGTTGTTGCTGAACAGGACATATTTTAAAAAGGGGCTGGTGAGAACATGATCGACAGAAATTATGAATTTATTACGCCTGGAAAAATTATTTTTGGATGGGGACGCCGGATGGAAATCGCGTCTCATGCAAAAATGTGGGGAACTCGGATACATCTGATATGTGGTTCCAGAACGCTTTATAATAATGGAGAAATTTCACAGATTATGGATTCTCTTTTGGGAGCAGGTTTTTTGCTGGAGTCAGAAACGTATCAGCATGGTGAGCCGACCGTTACAGATGTGGATACGCTGACAGAAAAACTTATAAAGAAGGGAATTTCGCGAGAAAAAGGAGATATTCTTATGGCGATCGGCGGTGGCTCGGCGATCGATCTGGCGAAAGCCGTTTCGGCCATGGTGGTAAATTGGAATATAGAAGAAAAAAGCTCGGTAAAAGATTTTCTGGAAAACGTAGGGCGAGGATTTACCCTGGAGCGTCTTCCTCTGCCGGTGGTGGCAGTTCCGACCACTGCAGGTACGGGAGCAGAAGCAACAAAAAACGCAGTTATTGCGTCATATGCTCCGGCTTTTAAGAAGAGTTTACGGGCCGATTTTCTTGTGCCACGAGTCGCGGTGGTGGATCCTGAGTTAACGGTAAGTAATCCACCTGACATTACGGCCGCATGTGGGATGGACACGATAACGCAGTTAATGGAAAGTTTTATTTCTCGCAAAGCACGTCCGATTCCCCAGTCACTGGCACTTCAGGGAATGCGTCTGGGAATGGACAGTCTGGAATCTGCGGTGAAAGATGGCTCGAATCGGATCGCGCGTGAAAAAATGGCACACGCGGCATTATTATCTGGTATGTGTCTGGCGAATTCTGGCCTGGGAATGGTACATGGAATCGCGCCTGCACTGGGGACGCATGCTCGGATACCGCACGGTCTGGCGTGCGCGATCCTTCTTCCCGCCGCTCTGCGGATAAACGCGGACGTAAGTCAAGAACGCTTGGCTCTGCTGTCTTCTTTTCTCTTCCCGAACAGTTATTTCGCTAATAATAAGGACGCGGTGGAAACTCTTCTTTATGAGGTAAACATGTTATGTAACGCGATCGGTATTCCTCGCCGACTTTCTGAGCTGGGTGTCACTCAGGAACAGCTCCCAGTGATTGTCGCGGATTCACGCGGCAGCAGTATGAGTGGAAATCCCCGTGAATTATCGAATTTAGAGTTAATGAAATTTCTCAGTGAATTAATGTAATTTCCTAAAATTTATCGGAGAGGGAGTGCATGGATTTATTTCCGCAGGGAAA
>JAUNBR010000053.1 GCA_030527015.1 Planctomycetia bacterium | reverse complement strand
TAAAATGATAAAAACGAAAGTTTTTGAGTTTTAATTTATTTTGAGAAAGTTTACGCTTTTTTATTTTCTAATTTCGAGAGCTCATGTTTATTTTGACGGTGGATTAAGTAAACAGAATTTAAAGATTCCGCGGACGACATTTCGCACGATAAAAAAATGGTGTTTTTCGGAGTCTCTTGACAGGGAATTACCGTATGATAAAATAAAAAAGACTATATTTTTATATTTCACACATTATAAATTTTTGTTTTTGCTGCATTTTTCTTTTTGTTAAAAATGCCTGCAGGTGGGCTGTGTAAAACTTAAATTTAAGGTGGAATGGTATAAAAAGGGAGTTTTTTTCCATTAATATTATATAATGATGAAGCATAAGGGTGATTTTGTGTTAAACGCGATCGAAAAAGCGGATGTGCTGCTGGAAGCACTACACTGGATACGGAAGTTTCGAGAAAAAATTATTGTGGTGAAGCTGGGTGGTAGCCTGATGAAAGATCCACAGGCGCTGTCTCATTTATTAGAGGATCTGGTTTTTATGGAAACGGTGGGACTTAAGCCGGTGCTGGTGCATGGAGGTGGTCCGGCGATTAATCGCGCGATGATAGAAGCTGGAATCGAGTCACATTTTGTCATGGGCCGGCGTTACACGTGTCAGAAAACACTGGAAATTGTCGAAAAAGTTTTGGCGACGGAATTAAATGAACAGCTGGTGGAGCAGATTATTATTCTTGGAGGTCAGGCACGATCTTTGAATTTTCGCACGAAGAATGTAGTGTATGGGGAAAAACTGGAGCTTCAGGATGAAAATGGTCAAAATGTGGATTTTGGATATGTGGGGAATGCGACACGAATCGACATGGCCCCGGTGCTGGATTTATTACAGCAGCGTATTATTCCGGTGATTCCGTCGATGTGCGTGACGCAGACAGGTCAGAAACTGAATGTGAATGCAGATACTGTGGCGACGGTCGTGGCGCAGGCGTTTCAGGCGGAAAAACTGATATTTCTCAGTGATGTGAATGGGGTACGTCGGGATAAGGATGACCCGGAGTCACTGGTGCCCACGCTGACGGCGAAAATGGCGCGTCAGATGTTTGCGGATGGGACGATCGTTGCGGGCATGATTCCGAAAGTGCAGGCATGTCTGGAGACGATCGCCCATGGTGTGCATAAAGTGCATATCGTGGATGGAACGATTCGTCATGCTCTTTTATTGGAAATTTTTACGACACAGGGAGTGGGGACAGAGATTATCGCGGGAAGAGAATAGGTATTTCGTGGGGTAAAAAAAGGGAAGAGGGGAAAAACGGGAAAAGAAATTTTAGGTGGAATAAGTATATTTTGAAGGAAGAAGAGTTAAAGGATGAAAGAAAGATGAATACTTTTGAGATTTTTGATAAATATGTAATTGCGAATTATAAGCGTTTTCCTGTTTCTCTGGTGCGGGGAGAGGGGACATATGTATGGGATGAAAAAGGGGTGCGTTATATGGATTTTTTCCCTGGCTGGGGGTGTAATATGCTGGGGCACTGTCCGAAACCGGTGGTGGATGCGGTGTGTCGTCAGATGCAAGAGCTGATTCATGTGCCGAATTCGTGGTATATGCCGAAGCAGGGGAAGTGGGCGCAGATGCTTTCGGAACGTGGTTTTGGGGGGAAGTGTTTTTTTTGTAATTCTGGGACGGAAGCGAATGAAGCGGCGATAAAGCTGATGCGGATGTATGGTTCAGGCCAGAAGCGATATAAGATAATAACGTTTGAGGGCGGATTTCATGGTCGGACCATGGGGTCTGTTTCGGCGACTGCGCAGCCGAAGTACCATGAGGGTCTTGGCCCCATGCTGGCGGGTTTTGTTCCGGCACCGTATAATGATTTGGAAGCGGTGAAATCGCTGGTGGATGATGAAACGGTGGGGATTATGCTGGAGCCGATACAGGGAGAGGGAGGAGTGAATGTTCCTTCAGAGGAATTTTTGAAGGGGTTACGTGAGTTATGTGATCAGAATGGCCTGTTACTTCATTTTGATGAAGTGCAGACGGGCTGTGGTCGGACGGGAGAATGGTTTTGTTATCAGGGTACGGGAGTTATTCCGGATCTTATGACGCTGGCGAAATCGGTATGTGGGGGAATCGCGGCGGGAGTGCTGATGGTGAAAGAGGAATATGCACCGTATCTGCGTCCGGGGATGCATGCGGCGACATTTGGTGGGAATCCGGTCGCGGCGGCGGCGGGAATCGCGACGATAGAGATGATAGAGCAGGAAAATTTACTGGAAAATGCGAAAAAAATCGGAGCGCATTTTCAGGAGCGGTTTCAGGAATTAAAATCGCAGAGTGATTTAGTGAAAGATGTAAGAGGAAAAGGGGTGATGGTCGGAGTGGAGCTGAATGTGGAAGGCGCGGACGTGGTGCAGAAGTGTATGGAGCGGGGATTACTGATTAATTGTACGCACGGAACGGTGATACGTCTTTTGCCTGCCATGACGTTAACGGAGGAAGAGGTGGATGAGGGGTGTGATATTATCTGTGAAGTGATAAAGAGTATGTAAACAGAAGATATGTCTGGTGCGCTAAAATTTTTGTATGTCAGGTATTTTTAGGATGTATGAAATGTCTGAGCCTGTGGCAGCATAAGGTTTATATATTCGATACACTATAAAATTCCGCTTCCCCGGCATTTTTCTTCGCTGAAAATGCCTGCTTTCAGAGCCACAAAAAACGGAAATTTAAAGTGGAGTCAGTATAATTAAAAAGAATATAAATGTAATTAGTAATAGAAAAAGGTAAAAATATGAAAAATCTTGTTTCATTAAAAGATCTGTCATCTGCGGAAATAGAAGAAATACTTTCTCTTGGCCGAGATTTGAAGGATAAATATATGAAGGGGGTGCGTGAACCGATTTTTCGGGGTGCGACACTTGGGATGATTTTTCAGAAACAGTCGTTACGTACACGGGTGAGTTTTGAGACGGCGATGATTCATCTTGGCGGGTCGGCACTTTTTATGTCGGATGAAATCGGTTTTGGGAAGCGTGAACCGGTAAATGATTTTGCGCATGTACTGAGCCAGATGGTGGATCTGGTGATGATTCGAGCGAAGAAGCATGAAGATGTGCTGGAATTCGTGAAACATGCGTCAGTTCCGGTGATAAATGGTCTGACGGATTACTGTCATCCGTGTCAGGCACTGGCGGATATATTTACGTTAAGAGAAGTGGAGGGGGATCTTCGTGGGAAAAAAATGGCGTGGGTGGGGGACGCGAATAATGTGGCGCTGAGTGTCGCGCTGATATGCGGGAAGCTGGGTCTGCGTTTTTCGCTGGCGGTACCAGAAGCGTATGATTTTTCGTCAGAGGTTTATGAAATGCTTAGCGAAAATGTTCCGGATCTGGAAGTGGAGAAGACACAAGATCCGGTGAAGGCGGTGAAGGGGGCCACGGCGGTGTTTACGGATGTGTGGGTCAGTATGGGACAGGAGGCGGAAGAGGAAGCACGTAAAGCAGCGTTCGCGCCGTACCAGGTGAATGCGGAGCTGATGGCACACTGTCCGGACGCGTATTTTATGCACTGTTTACCTGCGAAACGAGGACTGGAAGTGACGGATGAGGTAATGGAATCACCGAGAAGTTTAGTTATTCAGGAGGCCGGGAACCGGATGCATGCGCAGAAAGGTGTTCTTGTATGGCTTTTACAGCAGGTGTGGAAGAAGTAAAAGGGAGTCGTGTGCGGAGGGTTATTCTGATTCGGTACCTGAAGCACTAAAAATTTTCATTATAGGATGCACTGTAAGTTTTTACTTTTGCGTCTGTCGACGTTCGTTTTTTGCTTCGCTGAAAATCTGGTTTTTGAGACCGTGAATATCTGGTTTTTTAAACTGCACAAAACTAAAATTTAAAGTGGTATTCGTATAAATTTCCATTATGCGTGAGTACGAAAACTGGTTTTTGTTCCTGTCTGCTGCTGGCGGAGAGACGAAAGTCAGGGAACGTGGAAATTCAGAATGTGTGGGGTAAAGTGGAATCAGTATAAAATCAGAACCAGTAAAAAGTGGATAATGGTATGAAGGAGAATGGTTTTCCACGGACAGTAACGATTCTTGGAGTGGGGCTTATTGGAGCGTCGATTGGTCGGGGACTGTTAAACCGGGGGTGTGTTAAAAAAGTGGTGGGGTGGGGGAGAAATTCTGAAAAATTACAGTTAGCAAAAAATCTGGGCGCGATAAGTGAATTTTCTGTGGAACTGAAATCTGCGGTCAGGGATGCGGATTTAGTAGTGGTGTGTGTGCCGGTGCGGAAAGTCGCGGAAATGGTCAGGGGTGCGGCGAAATTTGCGGGTCATGGCACGCTATTTACGGATGTGGGCAGTACAAAAAAACGTATCGTACAGGAGATCGGTCGGGAAGATCTGGAAAATGCGTGCCGATTTGTGGCCGGGCATCCGATCGCTGGGAAAGAAGACCATTCACTGGAGGCATCAGATGGAGAACTTTTTGTTGGTCGGACGACTGTCCTGACTCCGACAGAAAAATCAGATGCAAAAGATATTCGGTGTTTAAGGCATTTTTGGGAAAGTTTGGGCAGTAAGGTTTTAGAAATGACGCCGGAATCTCATGATGCTGCGCTGGCCCAGACGAGCCATCTTCCGCATGTGTTGGCGTGTGTTTTATCGAAAATCGTGCCGGAAGAATTATATCCGCTGGCGGGAACGGGTTTTGCGTCGACTTCCCGAGTCGCGTCGGGCGGAGTGGAAGTCTGGCGGGATATTTTGCTGGAAAATGCGGAAGCACTCCAGGAGTGTCTTGGCCGGGCGGAGAAAGAAATAGGGCAGCTTCGGGAGATGTTAAGGAATCAGGATGAGGTGAGCCTGGAAAGTTTCTTGATGGAAGCAAAAAAGAAACGTGAATCGCTGAGAGGGTAATTTCATCGTGTATCGAGTATGAATTTTTTATCTGGCGGTATTTTATTCCGTGGAAAATATTTGCTGGATGAGGGGCATATATACTGGCTGGTTCTCTTTTTATTTTCTGTTTTGTGTGGTTCTGAAAGCCGGCATTTTTAGCGAAGCAAAAAATGGTGAAGCGGAATTTTATAGAGTATCGGGTATAAAAATATCTGCTGGATGATGGGGTATATAAAATTTAATAGAAATGGTATGAAAAGCGGGTGATTTTTGTAAGAATGATTAAGAATGATTTGGAATGAAATAAGGAAAATCAGAGGATAAGGAAAGGGACGGAGAATGAAAATGCGCTGCGATCATCGGGCGGAGGACGCATTAAGGCCGATTCGGATACAGAGACATTTTACGCGGACGTCCCCGGGAAGTGTGCTGATTCAGGCGGGTGGAACGAGTGTATTATGCACGGTGAATGTGTCGACGGATCTTCCTCCGTGGATGGATGCGAGTAAAGGAAGTGGCTGGCTGACGGCGGAGTATAATATGCTCCCGGGGAGTACATGTCCAAGAAAAAAGCGTGACAGAGAAGGGAAATTGGATGGGAGGACGTCAGAGATTCAGCGTTTTATAGGACGCAGTTTGCGTGCGGTGATGGATATGAAAAAATTGGGACCGCGGCTAGTGACGGTGGACTGTGATGTTTTGGAAGCGGATGGCGGAACGAGAACACTTTCGGTGACCGGTGCGGTGGTGGCTCTGGTGGATGCGTTATGTTCTTTTGAGGAGTTTTTTGACGGCAAGAAAATTTTGAAAGATTTTCCACTGCGTGATACCGTGGCGGCGGTGAGTGTGGGAATGGTGGAAGGAAAAGCTGTTTTGGATCTGTGTTATCAGGAAGATTTTACGGCGGCGGTGGATATGAATGTGGTAATGACGGGCGGAGGTCAGTTTGTGGAAATTCAGGGAACCGGGGAAAAAACTACTTTTGATGAAAAAGAATTGGCGTCCATGTTAGCTCTGGCAAAAAAGGGAATATCGGAACTGACGGTGATGCAGAAAACGTGCCTGGGTGAGGATTTTTTATTTGAGAAAACTTGAATTTTTGCGATTATGGTATGATACGGAAGCGTTATACGTTTTCGTTTTTTTGAAACCGCATGAAATAAATTTTTTGTACCCGATGTACTATAAATTCTGGCGTTCTCGGCATTTTATTTCACTAAAAATAACTGGCATTCAGAACCGCATAAAATGGAATTTAAAAGTAGAAGCAGTATAAATAGGATTGGGTATAATGGGAACGAAAATGAACCAAAATATATTTTG
This sequence comes from Planctomycetia bacterium, assembly GCA_030527015.1. GTDB lineage: Bacteria > Planctomycetota > Planctomycetia > Pirellulales > Thermoguttaceae > RGIG3701. Next base: position 24,460 of record JAUNBR010000053.1, on the reverse strand, counting down.
AGTAAAGAGATGAAAGAGCAGGAATTATCACTTCTGTTACTGGGCGACATACGTCGGGAAGAATTTCGGCTGGTGTGGGAGAATTTACCTGTATGTTTTCAGAGGAAGGCGGTAATTCGGAAGAAGATAAAAGATATTCTGGCGGTGAACGAAACGTTTTTGGACGCGGAAAACTTTTTGGAAAATGTCCCTGAGATTATTCTGCTGTTACAGTCTTTTCCGGGAGAATTTACTGTTACGGAGGTGGAACAATTACGCAGGAATTATCCATTAAGTCGGATGATTGTGGTGTATGGAAGCTGGTGTGAGGGAGAGGAACGGAGTGGAGAGCCTCTGATGAATACTGCGAGGATTCACTGGGCAGACTGGATCGTCCGGGCACCAGAAGAATTAGAGGCGTATTCACGTGGAGAGGTTTCTATTTTTTCATATCCTGATACACTTCAGACACGAGAACGCTTTTTGTGGGAAGCAGAAATCGCGAAAAAAAGGGCGGAAAATAAGAAGCACTTATTTTTGAGGAAAATTTGTGACGAGGAAAGGCGAAATATGAAAAGGTCATTTCTCGTATATATTTTTAGCGCGGATATGGAACAGGCAGCTGTGTTTCAGCATCTTTTTTTAAGAGATGAAATTCTGTCGGAGTGGATGTGCTGTGTTCATTTTTCTGATTTTAATAGCCGCAGTATAACTTCACCGGATATGATTTTAGCAGATTTTAGTGACTTTTCGCAAGAAACACGAGAATCATTTTCCGGGATGAGAAAAGATTATTTTTCCAGTGTGTGTTTTGCGTTTTATGAATCCCTTCGTGGAGAATACTGGAGCTGGCTAAAAAAAAATGGAGTTCAAAATATTTATCGTAAACCATTTCCATTATTTTCAGTATTAGATTCTCTTTACGGTTTTTTATTGCGGAGTAATTGATAGTGGAATCTGGTATCATTTAATATTCATTATAAAGAAATAATTTGTTATGTCGCAGGCCGTTTCTCCTTTATCACCACAAAATAAACAGACACAGAAAGCCATTTCGTCTGTGGATGAAGCACTGTTTCGTGCACAGATGAAAGTGAGAAATGTGGATATGATCGTGTCTGTATTTTTGTTTTTAAGTGGGGCACTATTATTCTTTTTGGCGGTGGCGGTTTTAGATCACTGGATAATGCCGGGAGGTTTTAATATTTTTTTCCGGGTTATTTTGTGGCTTTCAGGAATCGGAGGCCTGTATTCTTTTATTCGCTGGCGGATTTTCCCCTTTATTTTTTATCGTGTGCATCCTTTATATGCGGCGGCGATTATCGAAGAAAATGTGCCGGGAATGAAGAACTCACTGGTAAATCTGATATTTTTGCGTCGAGAAATGTCGCAGAAGAAAGGGAATAAAAAAGAAGATCTACAAATTTTAAACAGAAAAGTTCTGTCTTCTCTGGAAATGCAGGCGGCATCACAGGTGCGTCATGTGGATATGGGCGCGACAGTGGATCATCATTCGGTTATTAAATTCGCCTCAATTTTTGTTTGCGTTTTTGCTGTATTTTGTCTTTATTTCACACTTTCACCCAAAGATACTTTTGCGTCTATAAAACGTGTGCTCTTTCCGTGGGCTAAAATCGCTGTTCCGACGCGTGTGGTTTTTTATGAAATTCATCCAGGAAATTCGACGATTTTTCAGGGGGAATCCGTATTAATATCTGCTGGAGTGCGTAACCTCTCAGAAGAAGAAGGGGTGACATTATTTTATAGTACGCGAGATGGACAGATACGTGATTTTCCTCTGGAAATGCGCAGAGAGGGGAATTCTTCTCGTTTTCAGTTATTACTGACCGAGGAGAATATTTATCCGAATATATCTCAGATGGATCTTACACATAAAGGTATTCAGCAGGAACTGTCTTGGTTCTTAAAGGCGGGAGACTGTACTTCTGCCACATTTCATGTTTATGTAAAACCCGCTTTAACTGCCACCGTGAAAGAGGTTACGCTTTCACCTCCAGAGTATACAGGTATTTCTTCCTGGAGTCAAAAAATGGGAGATATAAAAGCGCCTGTAAATACTCAGGTTAAAATGATCGTGGAAGTAAGTCAGCCGGTGAATGAAACACAGCTGGTATTACATTCATCTCTGGCGAATAAAAAGGAAAAAATAATCCGAATGAAGCCGCTTCTTGGTCAGGATACAGAACAGAGCAGGCTTTTAGAAGGAAATTTTTCCTTAAAAATGGCGGAGAAGTATTCATCTTTTCCGGAATTTGACGCTTATGAAATCCGGCTCTGTACGCAGGAGAATATTTGGAGTGAAGATGGTGTAAAGTATCGGATACAGGTGATACCGGATGTGCATCCAGAAATTCGTTTATTGGATGCTCCGTGGGACGGAGATGAGCTGCCGGTGAATCAGGAACTTTCTCTGCGTCTGGAAGTGGAAGATCCGGATTATGGGCTGCGGGGAGTGGCTTTTTATGCTCAGTGGAATGGGAAATTACTTAATATTCCACCTGTCTTGAATATTCCTCTTTCTGAACCTGCACTTAAAAAAACATTTCGTATTACCTGGAAATGGTTACCGGAAGAATACCGTCTTCGTTCTGGAGATGAAATTTTATGGTGGATAGAGGCCGTGGATAATGCGCATCCACGTGCGAATCGTGTCGGAACGGAGAAACGTGTATTAAAAATCGTGGAATCACAGAATGATGAAAAAAATATTCAGGAATTATCACCTGAAAAACGTTCGGATGAAGAGTCTGACGTCTCTCTGGCTCCTCATAAAAAGGAAGGGAAGAAAAAAGAAAATCATGAAAAAAAGCCCACTTTCGGAGAAAATATGGAGAGTGGAGACTCATTTCCTGAAACCCGAGCTGAGGAGAATGTGGCAGAAAATCTGAACTCAGGTCATGACCAGAAGGTGTCTGGAAGGCAGACTGATGCCAGAGACTCTTCGTCGGGTGAATCTTCTCATTCTCGTGACCAGGCGGACATTTCTCCTTCACCTCCGCAGGAAAAAGGTTCATCGGAGGAATCTTTAACTGAAAATTTAAATGATGATGTTTCGAAAAATAAAGAAGAAGATGCCGCGGATGCACATTCAAAAACAGATGATGCACGTAAGGGAAAGGATGTTCGCGGGGATAAAAAAGATGGTGGTGAAGAGGGGGGCCGCAGTGATGTGAAAAATGAAAAGTCTTCTGGTGATTCTTCTGTTTCTAAAGAAAAAGAAGAAGGAGGAAAAAATACTGCTCAGGCTGCGAAGAATGAAAATTCAGAAACTGGAAGTGGAAAAAGGAAGGAAAACAGAAAGGCTTCTCATAAATCAGAGACTGGGAAAAATAAGGATTCTTCAGAAAATCGTTCTGACGGTAAAGGCACGTCAGATGAAATAAATTCAGATAAAGCGAAAAGTGATGGTGGAGGACAGGAACATTCTCGCAAAGATACACCACTTCTTGCGCCGGATGATTATGATCCTCTCGCGCCGAGGAAAAATATGCCGAAAAATGAAGAGGTTTCTTCAGACGAACAAAAGTCGCGGAATCCAGGATCTTCCGAGAAACACTCTGAAAACAGGAAAGAGCATACTTCTGAAACACTGAATTCTGGGGAACGTGAACGGCCAGAATTAGAAAATAAATCGGAGGAGCCACAAAATAAATCTGGGAATGAATCGGGAATGGAAAGTCGGGATTCTTCCGGTAAAAATGATGCAGAGACAGAGAAAGGCTCAAAAAAGAATAAGAGCGGGAATGATTCGGATGAAAATTTACTCGAAGGAAACGCAGAAGAAGAAAATGGAAATGATATAAAGAATGAGTCGGATTCTCATGGAGAAGAGGATCCTGGACGCTCGGGTGATTCTGAAGATGCGCGCGGTGATGCAGGAGAAAGTGCTTCTTCAGATTCTTCTTCGCATGCCGGGACGGAGGATTCTCCTAAAAAGAAACAGAGTGGTGAGACAAAGAATTCTGATGATAAAAATTTCCCGGGAAGTACTTCGGAATTTGAAAAAGGTGCGCAGGCAGAAGATGGACAGACTGAAAAAACTGTAAAAAATGGTCTGGATCCAGGTGAATCCATAAAATTTGACCCACAAGTTGACCCGGGAAGTGCTTTCGAGGAAATTATGCGGCATTATTCTGAGAATGCAGAGAATGAAAATGGAGAAACGGAGTCTGATTCAGGTCAGGATCAGCAGCCGGTTACGGCGGAATCTGAAAGAGAAGGAACTGCGGCGGAAGGTTCTTTACAAAAAGCGGACAGACCACAGGAGGCTCCTCCTCAGGATGCGAAAGAAACAGAGAGTGGGACGGGAGAAGAGTCCGCGCGCCAGGAACGTGGGGCGGACCGAAGTGGGAATGAAGAGCCTGAAAAAGCAGAAGAAAAAATTTATGGAGGTAATCGGAAAGGAGGTTCTGGGGAATCTGACCAGTCGGGAATCGGCAGGCCGGGAGAGTCGACTGTCAGTAATGAAGGAAATGCTCAGGGTTCTGGTGATGAGGAAAATTCTGTAGGAGAAAAAGGTGGGCAGGGAAATATTACTACAAAAAATACTGGTGTTCCCGATTCTCACGGACGTTCTGGAAAAGGAAGTACCACAAAACAAAATCATTCAGGAAATCGAGAAAACAAGAATGCCGGAAAAGATACCACTTCGTCTGCAGAACAGAAAAATAGGCTTTCAGATTCACAAAAAAATAACTCTGACCAGAAGGGAATGCCTCAGAAAAGTTCTTCTGAAGAACGTGGTCAGTCGGCCATGAAAGGAATGGGAAGTGTGCCTGGAAAGGAATCTCCAGGAAATGCTTCCTCGCGTGAAGCTTTGGCTGCAGATGCTGCGAATATGGAATTTGCGAGACAGCAGACGATTCTTGCCCTCCGACATTTAAGCGAAGAAATACGAAAAAATGACTCCGCTTTACTGAAAAATTTAGGCTGGTCTCGTGAGGAAGCAGAGGCTTTTTATGAGAAATGGAATTCTTTGCATCAAAACGCGCAGAAGAGGAGTAAAACTCAAAAAGAATCACAGGAAATTTTGGAACGTTCCTTACGAAATTTAGGTTTACAGCCAGGCTCGGTGACATTTTCAGCGGAAAATTATAAGGAGGAAAGACGTCCCACGGTTCGGGATTCCATACGTATTCCTCCTCCGCCAGAATGGGCAGGGCAGTATGAAGCATATTCAAAAAGTGTCGCGGAAGGTCTGCCAGAAGAATAAATTTTGACCTGCCATAATGGTTCCACTTTAAATTTCCATTTTTTGTGGCTCTGAAAGCAGGCATTTTCGGTGAAGCAAAATGCCGGGGAAATGAAAATTTATAGTATATCAGGCATAAGATGTTTTCGTTTTTCATATTTTTGTTTCGCAGAATATCTGCTGGCCGGGCGACGAAAACGAAAATAGAATGGTGCTCCCGTTTATACGAACAGATTATAAATTCCTCTTCCGCATTTTGGCTTTTCAGAAAATGCAGGCTTTCCGAGTTATACAAAAACGGAAATTTAAAATATACACTGATTCTCCTTTAAATTTCCATTTTGTGCGGCACTTAAAACCCGGCATTTTCAGCGAAACAAAAATGCCGGGAAAACGGAAATGCATAATGCATCGGGGATAAAACCAGAGTATATATCCGTCAGTTAAAAAATGGAGAAGAGCATTATAAGGTATGCAGAGGAAAGATAAAATGAGGAAACTAAAACTCGAGACCTTCTTCTATTTCTAAAAGAAATTTTAATCTGTAATTTATAATTTTATCCATTTTTGCTTCTCTGTTTTTTATTTCTTTCCGCATATTCTTTATTTTTTCTTCCAGTAATGTTAATTCATAAAGCCGACGTTCTTGGCGTACTTTAAAATGTTCCGTGATTACATTTTTCAGCTCTTTTTGTATTTCTTCTTTTTGCTCTTTAATTTTTGCGTTTTTCCAGAGTTCCTTTAGCCGAGCCGCTTTTTTGTTTAATTGAATATCCTGCTCCATTAATTCAAAAAGTTTTGGGTGAGCATTCTTAAATTCCTCCATGTTTCTTCTGTACATAAACTCATGCATGTCCGCATGTGGAGGATTTCCGTGCCAATTTGGCCTTTCTTGAGAAGGATTTTGTGTGTTATTCCAGTGATTTTTTTTATTTCCCTGAAAATTTGGATTTCTCTCTTTCGCTCCTTTTTTAGGTGGCATTTTCCCCCAGTCCGTTTTTGGTCTGTCATTTTCCCGCGCATTTTTAATGATGGGAGGAGTCTTTTCCGGAGAAGTATCGTCAGCGATCATTTTTCCTGATAAAAAAATAGTGAAGGACAGAGCAAAAAATAAAAGAGAGATAAATTTTTGTAGTCGCATTTTGTGCCTCATTTTTTATCGGATCTGATTCGTGTTTACCCGATACATGAAAAATTTTCTTTTCTGACATTTATTTTACTAAAAATGTCAGACTTTTGTGGCCGAATAAAACGAAAATTTAAAAATGAAAATCGGTATGAAATGTAAAAGGAATTTTTATGTAAAATTTTTGATATACTTTCAAAAAAAGTCATTTCCCCAGTCTTTTGCCTCGTCCAGAAGAATGTCGTTCATTAAACTGAGCCGGGTATCCAGCAGTACGATTTCCGTATCAAAAGAAGATGGAAGGGAATCATCCTGTATCACATCCAGTATATCTACAAAATTACTGAGTTCTTCTGTTTCCAGAATTTCCCATGATATATCTTCTGGTGGGGCGGATGTCTTTTGTGATACAAAAAATACAGGAAGGATTATAAAGGCCAGTACGCAGGAAACAGATAAACCGACCAGCCATTTTGTAAAAGTTTTGGCGTTTTGGGAAAATTTCCATGCGGACATTTTTTTCGCTGGTAAAGGTTCCAAAAATGTTTTTTTGGCGTCAGAGCGAATTTCGATTTCTGCGCGGTCTATAATTTCCTGTGCGTTTAAGGGAGAAAAAGATGCCTCATGCTGGGCCGCGTTCAGATTTTTAGTGAAGAATGTCCATGCACCGAATAAGTCTTTTTCTTCAGGTGTTTCTCCAAAATGAGGATCTGTTTTCTCTGAAAGGACAGTAGAAACGGAAGGCGTGATCCGCATCAGCATTTCCTCTGTGATTTCTGATTCTAAATCATCTGTGTGAAATGTTTTTTTTATTGGATCCATAATATCCTCATATTACAAAATAATAATAACGGAATTCGGATGATAAATGTCAGAATCCCTGCTGTTCTTAATTTTATATGGGAATACGAGAAATTTTGTTTTGATAACAAAATATCATATTCCGTGACAGTACAAAATTTTAATCGAAAAGTGAAATTAGGATATATAATTTACGTATGGTAATTTCTGCTTTCTATTATAATTTATTTTGTTACTTAAAGTGCCATATTTTATATATTTATATCTGATGCACTATAAATTTTCGCTTCCTCAGCATTTTTGTTTCGCTGAAACGGCCTGCGTTAAGAGCCGTATAAAACGGAAATTTAAAATGGAACCAGTATAATATAAAATGAAAAAAAGTCAAATTTTCTTAAATGTAAGTTTTGCTAATTTATCGGAAATTTTTGAATTAATCATTTAAAATTTGTTTTTTGAGGAGAGCCAGTCCCCGATGTGCGTGGCTCAGAACGGTATTTAAGGGCATCTCTAAAACTTCTGCGATTTCTGAAAAACTCATCTGTGAAAAATATCTCAGCGATAAAACCCGCTGCTGCGAAATACTCAGCTCTTGCATGGCTGTTCGCAGACGTACGAGTTCTTCTTGATTTTCCATACGGTAAAAGGGTGCCTGCGTGTGGTCAGAAACTTTAATATCTGCCCAGTTTTCACAGTCTAAATTAACTTCTTTCCGATTTTTACGAAAATGATCCATACATATTCTGTCTGCCACACGAAATAAATAAGCTTTTGGAGTTCCCTGTTCAGTATATTTATGACGTGTCTGCCAGATGCGACAAAAGGTCTCCTGTGTTAAATCTTCAGTTAACGTGACATTTTGGGTGATGCTAAAAATATAGCCACGCACGGCGTCCCCAAATTGGGAGACCCATTCTGTTAATCGGTTCCTGTCAGCAGTTAACCTTACGGGATCTTCACTCATATATCTGAAACGGGAAAAACCATTTTTTATTGCAAAAAAAGATTTTTATGATTTTTGTTGAGATTTAAATTTTAGTATTTTTTATCTTTTTTATGCCGATTTTATTTTGAATTTCTCTTCGGGAGTGAGATAACAAAAAAAATTAATATTTCGTACGGTTATACGTTAAAATATGAAATTAAATAATTTTTATGATGAATCGGACTTAATTTCTAAAGGTGCCAGCAATTTTTCTGATCCGGGATACTCACGATAAAGTTCATAAATCGCATTTTGTAATTTTTTTCCATTTTCCACTTTTTGAGGTACATCAGAATTTAAAAGATCTTTCGTAACTTGAATCTGATGTTTAAGAATAAAGTCGCGTAATTCACTTTCTTTGGCCATTTCTGAACGAATTCGGTTATTTTGTCGCTGTGCCAATTTAACATACTGACGAATCTGGGATTCCAAATTTCTTGGACTAATATCCTGTAAATCTTTTGTTTCATGCAGATGCGCGATCACCGATTTATAATAAATAATAAATGCATTCAGCTTTATAAGGCATTCTTCCGGGCGCTGACGTAAATTATGAATGGCATTTCGATAATCACGTTCCACCGGTAATACAGAAGAAAAATCATTTCCTCTGGAAGAAGACCGAAGACGGCGTTCCAGACGGTCCAGTTCCAGGCGTTCCTGAATTTCCTGAACATTTTTTAAACGAGAATCGGAGTCATACTGCGAAAGGAAAATCTGAATATCAGCACTTAAATTGTGCGTGTCTGAAATCTGTTCATTATGCGCTGCAGAGAGAATTCTCGCGTAAAGTACATCTGCAGACGGAGGAGAACGCCACCAGAAAATGCACACAGTGAAAATAATGATAAAAAATATGGAAGAGGCCAAAATAAGGATAAGTCCCATCCAGGGAGAGTCGGATACCCGAGAGATGTAAGAATCATCTGGAAGTGCTTTTTCATTCTCCACGACAAAAAATTCTCGCACTTTTTTGGTTTTTTCTTTCGGTACAGATAATGTATCTGTGGGAATATTTTCTGTACTATTTATCAGGGGAGCAGGATCCGTATTTTTTTTAGAAATAGGAGGGATATGTATATATGAATTTTGTAAATGAACGTGATCCTGCTCAGAAAGATCTGAGGAGGGTTCTTTATTTTTTGATTTTTGATTATTTATAGAGTCTGGAAGTGGAGGAGAATATTTTTCTAAAGCAGGTATTTCTGTTTCATCGAAAAATTGCTTATACCAGATGGAACTTTTATGTAAGAAAAAATCTTGTGTATTATCAGAGGAAATAGAGTCCGAATTATTTTTGGATTTCGTGCTATTTTTCACGTATTCTGGAGGTTCATTTTTTGATTCTGTACTATTCTCGGAGGAAGCTTCTTCCGTCAGGTCATTTTCTGTATTCATGCACGTGGGAACGTGATTCTCTGAAGAAGACTTTTCATTTTCCACGCTTTTCAGAATATTTTCCAGAGAGCGAAGAACCAGCAGGGCATTTTTGGGGCGTTTTTCGGGATTCTGCTGGAGTAATTGGCCGATAAGGGCGTCAAAAGTTGGTGGAATCTCGATTCCTTTCTGACTCGGACGTTTTACAGGGGAAGTGGAATACTGATGAACGATTTCCAAAAGATTTTTTCCGCGAAAAGGAGGTTCCCCTGTCAGTAAAGCGGTAAGTACTGCTCCGAGGCTATAAAGATCAGAACGTGGAGTAATCGGCATCTGTGTGGCCTGTTCAGGTGCCATATATTCGAGTGTTCCGATAACATTTCCTGCATCTGTCAGGCGGGTGGAACCGAACAGGGTGGCGATTCCAAAATCTGAGAGTTTTAACGTTCCATTTCGAGAAAGCAGGAGATTAGCGGGCTTTAAATCACGGTGAATGATGCCGTGATTATGTGCGCTGTGTAATGCGGTGGCGATCTGCATGGCGATTTTAAGTGTTTCCAGCCAAGAAAAACGTCTGCCTTTCTGCAAGATTTCTTCCTCTAAAGAGTTTCCGTCCACTAATTCCATGGAGTAAAAGAAAATTTCGTCTTCTTGACCGTATCCGAGCATACGTATGATATTCGGATGGTTTAATTGCCGAAGAGCTTCGATTTCTTTTGCGAAACGCTGCCGAAAACTTTCTTCTTCAGAAAGAGTACCAGAAAGTATTTTTACGGCCACCGGCATTCCGGTGTTCATTTCTTTTCCACCGTAAACGGTTCCCATGCCTCCTCGGCCGATACGGTCAGTGAGGTAATAAGGGCCGAGTGTAAAGGGAAGCTTTTCCGCCATTATATTATAAACGTGTTTATGCTGAGGTTATTTTATGCCGATACACTATAAATTTTGTTTTTCCGATATTTTTGCTTCACAGAAAATGTCTGTTCCAGAGCTGCAGAAAACGGAAATTTAAAAGTAGGGCCAGTATAAATGATGATTCTGCTGCCAGCCGTAACGGATTCCACATAAAATTTACTTTCATGGTTCTGGAGATATGCATTTCAGGCAGCGAAACACAGAGAAGGTAAACATTTATCGTATGCCGAGTATATATTCTAACTTTAAATACGTTAAAAAACAAGAATAATTTAACCTATTCATAAAAAAACTTTTAAAAAGGAAAATTTTATCCCCGATGTACGATAAATTTCCATTTCCCCGGCATTTTGCTGCGCTGGAAATGCCTGCTTCCAGAGCAGCAAGAAACGGGAATTTAAAGGAGAGCCAGGTATATTCCTCGCTGGAAATGTCGGTTTTTATGAGCGCAGAAAACAGACATTTAAAATAAGAATCTGACATACAAAAAATAAAAATTTCTTGTACCTGCTAAAAATGGAATTAAATTATGAATTTTAAAATTGGCACAAAATGATTTTAGTTTTTCGTCATTTCCAGTGCTTTTTGTGCCAGTATTCGGCCAGCTTCACGGCATTTTTCCAGAGAATCCGCATCTGGGCGAAAGATACATTTTACCGGATCCTGAATCGGAGTCCATTTTACTTTTTCGAACCATGTGGAAATTTCTTCCACGGCTCCTTTCCCCCAGCCATAAGAGCCGAAAGCAAAAGTATGTTTTATCGGCGGACGCAGTCCCTGCAGATAAGTCATGGCGGCGGAAATCATGGGCATCTGAAGAGTATTAAGTGTGGCACTTCCCACCGCGCAGCATCCGCAGTCCATGGCCGCGGTGGCGATTTCTGTTAAAGAAGTACGCCGAACATGGAGCAGCTGAGCCGAAATTCCTGGGATTTCGAGGACGCCAGCGTATACTGCTTTCGCCAGTCTGGAAGTACTTTCCCACATGGAGTCATATAAAATAAGAACTTTTGGCTCTATTTCCCCAGAGGCCCAGCGTTTATATGCATTTAGAATGGCCGGAAGATTTTTTCGCCAGATCACCCCGTGACTGGTGCAGATGGTGTTAATCTCCAGATTCGCCGCGGCGGTCAGCGTTTTAAGAACCTGATTTCCATAAGGCATGACGATATTTGCGTAATAGGTTTTTGCTTCGCGCAGAATATCATTTAACTGAAGTTCGTCGTCAAAACGTTCAGAGGATGCCAGATGCTGACCGAAAGCATCCATGGAAAACAGAAGTTTATCTTCCGGAACATAAGTAAACATGGATTCCGGCCAGTGAACCATGGGCGTAAAAATGAAATGGAGTGTTTTTTCGCCGATTTTAAGCATTTCGCCGTTTTCGACAATTTTCCATTTCCATTCGGAAGTGTCATAATAAGCAGACAGTGCTTTTTTACATGACGCGTTACATACCAGAACAGCGTTCGGTAATTTTTGCATAATGATCGGCAGAGAAGAGGAATGATCGATTTCCGCATGATTACAGATGACATAATCCACTTTATCCAGAGGAGTTAATTCTGATATATTTTTGATTAACTCGGACGCAAAATGACTTTTAACCGTGTCCACCAGAACCGTTTTTTCATCCTGGATCAGGTAAGCATTATACGTGGCTCCATGTTCTGTCTGGTATCCATGGAAATCACGGACATTCCAGTCGACGTACCCCACCCAAGATATTTTATCGTTAATTTTCGTATTCATATATTAATTATTTATTCCTTTTTAGAAAATGATGTTTATCCTAATTCCATTTTAGAGTTAAGTTTTACGCAGTCATAAACGCGCGGATGTTTCATGCATCATGAATGGTGAAGTTTCAAAATTTTATAGTATATCCGGCATCATATGATTTTTGCCAGATCACAAAATTTGTTGCAGAAAGTGCGTTTATACCCGATATATTATGCATTTCCGTTTCTCGGCATTTTTTTGCTGAAAATGCCGGGCTTTAAGTGCCGCACAAAATGGACATTTAAAGGAAACTCAGAGTATACATTTACTGCATGATGACCAGGAAATATTATAAAATATATTGTGATAAATCTTCGTCCTGCAAAACACTTTCCAGGCGCTGTTTTACAAAACCCGCGTTTATCGTTACGTGGGAATATCCCATATCTGGTGCTTCAAAACTAAGCTCCTCCAGCAGACGTTCCATGATGGTATAAAGTCGCCGTGCACCGATATTCTGTGAAGTCTGATTCAGTTTCCAGGCATATGCGGCAAGTTCTTTAATGGCGTCTTGCTGAAAATCCACATGCACATTTTCCGTTTTTAATAATGCTTCATACTGTTTTAGAAGTGAATTTTTAGGTTCTGTTAAAATGCGCTCAAAATCTTCTTGTGTCAGATCTTTTAACTCGACACGAATCGGGAAACGTCCCTGAAGCTCTGGCATTAAATCATTCGGTTTATTACGGTGAAACGCGCCGGCGGCAATAAATAAAATATGATCGGTTTTCACATATCCATAACGTGTCTGGACAGTCGTACCCTCCACCAGCGGAAGCAGATCACGCTGAACACCCTGCCGGGAAACATCCGCGTTATTTGTCTGCTGTGCCGCAACTATTTTATCGATTTCGTCAATAAAAATAATTCCTGTGTTTTGGGCCAGTTCCACCGCGGCAGCATTTATCTTTTCTTCATTTATTAAAGCATGACTTTCCTTTTCAAGCAAAATCTTTTTCGCTTCTTTTACTGTCATTTCACGAAATTCTGTTTTACGTGGCATGAATCGGTTAAACATTTCAGATAAATCGTTATCCATCATGTCATTTCCGCCGACATTCATCATCATAAAAGGTGGGCGCGCTTTTCGTTCCAGCGGAACTGCCAGTATGCGCTCATCCAGTTTTCCTGCGCGCAGCTGCTGGCGTAAACTTTCACGTTTTTGTGTATATTCCGCCAGCTTTTTATTATAATATTCCTGATGTTTTTCATCGCGTGAATCTTCATTCTTTTCGGACGTGGACGTCTGTGCAGAGCACTTATCGTCATGTTCTGGTGTCTGAGATGAAAATTCATTTTCTTTCGGAGAAATATTCGCAGAGGAAATGGTTTCAGGTGCGTCATTCTTCGTGGAAGAATCCTGCGCAAAAGAAATCGTTACCCCTCTAATATTCGCAGCATTACCGTCTGTCAGGCCACGTAACATTTTCTGAAGTGACTCTGGGAGATGTTCCGGTGAAAAAGAAAACGCAGAATGTTTCATGTCCCCGGTCCACGTGTCCATCTTTTCTTGTAAGGCCGAAAGAAATTCATGGAAAGTATTTTGGTTCGTTTCCTTATTCCCTTCAGAGTTTCGAAACTTCTGCGTCCACTCTGACATGTGCTCCTGAATATACCGAAATAATTCATGAGTATCCGCATTTTCAGGTAAGTCTTGCTTTATTTTCTGAATAAGTTCATTCATTTCCGGATTTTTGTTTATCTCAAGAGACTCAAATTCCCTGAATATTTTTTCCAGTGATGTGATGTTTTCTTGAGTACGTGTGGCACTTTTTGCTTCGTCGGTCGGAAGTGAATCTGTAGTGATATTTGTGCTCCAGGCATCCGTTTTTTCTTTTTGTTGTGACGGACCAGAATCCTGTTTTGGTGGCGTCCATGGAAGCAGAAGATCTAAAAGCTTTTCTTCCGCTTTTTTGCGCGCCTCTTCCTGAACACGTTCCAGTTCTTGCGTTCTTACCAGGCCGATCGCATTTTCCACCAGATCCCGAATCATACTTTCCACATCTCGCCCATAATATCCCACTTCTGTGTATTTTGTGGCTTCCACTTTAATAAAGGGTGCTGCACTTAATTTGGAAAATCGTCTGGCGATTTCTGTCTTTCCCACACCTGTGGGGCCGATCATCAGAATATTTTTGGGAGGGATCTCCGTACTTATATCTTCCTGAAGCTGCTGTCGGCGCCAGCGGTTTCGGACGGCGACTGCCACGGCTCGTTTCGCGTCATCCTGTCCGACGATATGCTGATCCAGCTCTGCCACGATCTGACGGGGGGTTAAATTATGCACGGCATTTCCTCCACGATAATATTATTATTGGTGTAAATGTCAATTTCTGACGCAATTTGAAGTGAATTTCTCACAATTTCTGCTGCAGACATCTCTGTATGGCGCATCATGGCACGCGCTGCCGCGACAGCAAAATTTCCACCTGATCCGATTCCCAAAATTCCATCAGAAGGCTGAATGACATCTCCATTTCCTGTAATCAGCAGTGTATGTCGTGCATCAATTACCGTCATCATGGCTTCCAGTTTCCGAAGTACCCGGTCTGTCCGCCATTCTTTCGCTAGTTCTGTCGCGGCTCGGATAATATTCGCGGGATAATCCTTAAGTTTTGCTTCAAAACGCTCTAAAAGTGCGAAAGCATCTGCGGTGGCTCCCGCAAAACCCGTGATTACTTTTCCTTCTGAAATGCGTCGGATTTTTTGAACATCATTTTTCATGATGGTATTTCCCACCGTTACCTGGCCATCACCGCCGATCGCGACCGTTCCATTTCGCCGGACAGTAAGAATTGTTGTGGAATGTGATTTCATATTTTCTTCGTTTTCCTAAAAAATCCATTATTTTAGACTTTTATATCCGATACACTATAAATTTTCGCTTCCCCGGCATTTTACTTCTCTGAAAATGCCTGCTTTCAGAGCCGCACAAAACGGAAATTTAAAGTGGAACCAGTATATATCCGATACACTATAATTTTACATATCTAGTTTTGGGGTTACGGTCCCCGAAAAACAGACTGCGATGAAAATAACAGTTTTCATGGCGTGCGGAAAGGAAATTATACGGTGGATCAGTATAAACAGAAATATGCTCTGATTTTACTTTACATTTCCATTTTGTGTGGCTCTATACACACCTGTTTTCACTTTAAATTTCCGTTTTGTACGGTTCTTATACTGTTTCCACTTTAAATTTCTGTTTTCACGAGAACCGTGGTGCGTAGGCTCTGACGGCGGTTTTAAAAGCGGAAATCCAAAATAGTATGAGTATAAGTTCACAAATATAGTTAATGTAAATCATTTTAAGCATTTTGTCAGGAAAAGGAAGCGAGACCCCTGAATTTTCCAGGTTTCCGTACTTTTAATTTCGATACACGATTTTATTTCTGTATCTTTTTTATTTCTGTATCTTTCCAGCTTTTTATACCTGATGCGCTATAAAATACCGCCTGCCGTCAGCGTACAGAGAGAAAGTGGAAATTTATAGTAGGTGTGTCGAGAAAAAAATCAAGAGATCTATAATTAAAGCACATTTTTCTTTCACATTTTAAAAATACGTTTATTTAATTCTTTTCGTGATTTTTTTAATGTTTTTGTACGTGTAAGTCCGTGTAAATAACACAAAATAAAGTTTTTGTGTAAAATTCTCCAAAACTAAATATTAAAAAAACAGAAAATCCTAAAAATTAATATCATTTCAAAATAAGGTAAAATGATTTTTGAAAAAAATTTAAAATGTTATAAAATTTTTAGTGATTTTTATCAAAAAAGTTTAAAAATAGTGTTTTGGGTAATGTGGTAAATATAAGTTAAGTTTTCCTGTTATTTAATTTCAAAAAACTTTTCCGATTATTTAAGTTTTAACGATTAGGTGGCCGATAAAAGTAAAAAGAGAGGTTCTGGAAGAGAACATGTATTACATGTCCATGATGAACAGAATCCCATGGAATTCTCTTTTTTCTAAAAAGAGGAACGAAAACAGAGAGATTTATACACAGGTTTTATATCCGATCACTTATAAATTTTCAGTTTTTTTGCATCTTTACTTTTCTGAAAATGCCAGCTGGCAGATTCACACGGAATTTAATAAAAAAAGAAATTTCGTGTAAAATTCACGTAAAAGTGAGATTAGCAGAAGATGGAAACTGAAGATGAGTGGACGCCGGAAAACATTTTACGGTATGGGAAGGCAGAAAAGTCGGGAGTTTTTATGTTAATCGTGTATGCGAGAGATATATACTGGTTCTCCTTTAAATTTCCGTTTTGTGCGGTTCTGAATGCCGGCATTTTCAGCGAAGCCTGCTGCTGGCAGGGAAGCAAAAATGTCAGCCAGTCTGTCGGCAGACAGGGGAAACGGAAATTTAATAGTGCATCGGGTATAAAAGGGCATGTAATACACAGATAATAATTACAAAAAGAGAAACGACAGCCGAGTTGACTTATCCTGAAGCTCAATGAGGGACAAAAAACGATGAAACGATTTACTACAAAACAAATAATGCTGCTGGCAAAAAGGGTAACGAGTCTTACACTTTTTGTAGTGATGGCACTAAACAGTGGATGTAATCCCCAGATTCCGAAATTTCTGGGGCCACACAATAAAAATCTTCCGCTGGATTCTTATCTGGATGTATATACGCAGATAGAGTATCCAGATGCCGAAACGGTTTCCACGGAAGAAGTTCGCGGTTCTCAGGCCCCATTAACGATTAATAATTCGGAGGGGAAAGAAATCGTGGATATTTCTTTGGAAGAAGCGATTCGCTGTGGTTTATATAATAGCCAGGTGATTCGTGATTTGGGAGGTGTTTCGTATGGGCCGAATGGTGCTTCTGGTGCACCGGGCTCTTTACTGCAGAATCCGACTGGCGCCAGTACTATTTATAATCCAGCGATTACCGAGACGGATGGACGTTACGGTGTGGAAGCCGTTTTGGCGGATTTTGACACCCAGTGGAATTCTTCTTTGTACGCTCAGCGGAATTATAATTATAATAACCAGGTCGGTTATGCGGACAGAATACGGACGAAAGGGGTGAGCTTTCAGACGGAGATGCAGAAGACGAATGCCACCGGTGGTACATGGACGGCGCGTTTTACAGGGAATTATACGGGAACAGATCCGTTCACGAATCTGAAGCAGGGAAGTTATTTTGAAGTAGGGCTGGAGACGGAAGTACGTCAGCCGTTATTACGTGGGGCGGGCGTACAGTTTAACCGAATCGCGGGGCCTGGAGCGATTCCTGGTTTTTATAATGGTGTAATGATCGCCCGAATCAGAACGGATATTTCCTTAGTGGATTTTGAGACCTCCATTCGAAATTTCGTGGCAGATGTCGAGCGGGCTTACTGGGAGCTGTATTTCGCTTATCGGCGTTTAGATTCAGTGGTCGTGGGGCGTGACAGTGCGCTTCAGACATGGCGGCAGGCGCAGGCGAAATATGAAGCCAGTATGAAAGGTGGAAGTGCTCAGGAACGGGCACAGGCTCAGCAGCAGTATTATATGTTTAAGGGTTCTGTCGAGTCGGCCTTAAATGCTCTTTATAAAGCGGAAGCAGATCTGCGGTACATTATGGGATTAACGGTGGCGGACGGGCGTCTGTTCCGGCCCAGTGATGAACCGAGTGTGGCGAAAATTAATTTTGACTGGTGTGATATTCACGCGGAGACCATGTCCCGAAATGTGGAATTAAGACGGCAGAAGTGGGTAATTAAGCAGTCAGAGCTGGAATTATTGGCTTCAAAGAACTTTCTTCTTCCGCGTCTGGATCTGGTCGCCAGCGGTGGTGTTTCTGGTGCGAATGGTATCCTTCTGGATCCTCGCGGGCACGAAAATAGTGCTTTCGGGAGCATGACGCATGATGGTTACTGGAATGGATTAATTGGAATGGAGCTGAGTGTTCCGATCGGATTTCGCCGGGAACGTGCTTCGGTGCGGAATGCGGAGCTGGTGCTGGCCAGGAACCGTGCACTGCTTCAGGAGCAGGAGCTGGAAGTAACTCATAAATTGGGATATGCAGTACGAGAACTGGAAGATAATTATGTTTTAAGTCAGACATATTTTAACCGGCGGGTGGCCGCTCAGACGGAAGTAGAAGCGACGACTTCTGCTTATGAAACGGGCACGATGACCTTAAATCTGGTTTTGGATGCGCAGAGGCGTCTGGCGGAAGCAGAAATTGATTTCTTCCGTTCCGTGATCGACTATAATCTGGCGCTGGTGGATATTCATACGCAGAAAGGATCTTTGCTGGAGTATGACGGAGTGGTGCTGATGGAAGGACCATGGACGCAGAAAGCGTATTTTGATGCGCAGCGTTTAGCGAAAATGCGAGATAAAGCTCTGTATCTGAATTATGGATTTACGCGTCCGAATGTGATTACAGAAGGGGCGTATCGCCAGCATACCGGTATGGCGGATCCTGCGAATCCTGTTACGCAGGCAAGAAAAGCGGGTGAGTTCATTACCATGGAAACCGGGGAATATGGAATGCAGAATGCAGTTTTACCGACAGAAATTATTCAGGAAATGCCAGTACAGGCGGCGCCTGTGATGGGACAGGAAAGTGGTCCGGCACCATCCATTCTGGAGGATTCCACGGGAAATTCGCTGGAAGTAATTCCCACTCCTCCGCCGGTAAGGACTTCTCGCGCGGTGACGGGAAATCAGGTTACTCGGGTGACTGTTTCAGACGAGAATGCGGTTACTGGACTTACTGCGCCAGCTCCAGGAAAAATGCCTGCAGAGAAAAATAATCGGACTTTCATTACCTTAAATCGATCATAAAAAGATGAAAAATATACTGGTCCTCCTTTAAATTTCCATTTTGTACGGCTCTTAACGCATGTATTTTCAGTGAAATAAAAATGCCGAGGAAACGGAAATTTATAGAGCATCGGGTTTAAAAAGAATAAGAAGTGTCGTTTCATCGTTTCAGTACCGTTTTTTGTATAAAGAAGCGGTACTGATTCTTTTTCTTGTGTCGGCAGAGAGAGTCTTTTTTTATATACAGTATGCCGTATGCAGGTTTACTTAAGCTTATACGGATTCTCGTTTAATTTCCATTTTGTGAGGCTCTTAATGCCGGCATTTCGGCGAAGCAAAAATGCCGGAGAAGCAGAAAGTTAAAGGCGTGTCAGTATATATTTAGAGCATGATGTCAAAATGTCTGTGAAACGAAAATTTTTAGAGCGTCAGGCATAAAGTTTTATCGAAAAGATTTTAATCTTTTCATGAGATGTTCCACGGTATGATGTAATTCAGAATTTACTGGAAGCTGGTTTTCTACATATTTAAAACCATGAAGAATCGTAGCGTGGTCTCGTCCGGAAAAATACTCTCCGATTTCGGTCAGAGTTAAGGGGGTCAGTTTTCGAGCTAAATAATAAATCACGTTTCGGATAATGACGAAAGTGGCTCGTCTGGATTTTCCGCGGATCTCATTTAGTCGGACTTTATAATATTTCGCTGTGATACGCGCTATTTCCGGCAGAGTCAGAGCATTCTCTGTCTGTTTCAGTTCAAAATGTGCATGAACTTCTTGTGGCGTAATTTTTCGTCGTTTTTCCGTGCGCCGTGTCATTTCCAGTTTCTGAAGCTCTGACAGCATTTCATAAACGGTACTTTGTGCCTGCAGGGTATACTGAATCAGTGATTCTCGTGCTTCTTCTGTTAAAGAATAATTTTTTTTGTACTGTGGAAGTTCAAGAATTGCCCGCCGAGTTTCTTCCTGTGGGGGGTGAACTCGGACGCTGAGACCTTCTGCAAGACGCGAAATTAGTTTTGTGTCGAGAGATAATTGTGGGAACGCCTGTGCTGACGTTATCAGTACAGGAACTTGTCGCCGACGTAATTTATCTAGAATGTAAATGAATTCTTGCTGGGTGAACGACTGACTGGAAATTTGGTGAATGTCTTCCAAAACGAGAAAATCCAGATGATAAAATATCCGCTGAAATTCCCTCATGGTTTTTGTTCGAAACGCTTCATTTAATTGACGGGAAAAATCGTGCGCCGTTAAAAGAACGGCATTTTTTGTTGGATGTTTGGAAAGCCAGTGTGCGTATAAACATTCCACGTAATGGCTTTTTCCCAGTCCGGCCTCTGCGTATATGAAAACGGGATATGATTCCAGTGTATCTTCCAGAATCTCGCACATCAGCAGGGATAAAATTTTATTTTCTTCTCCCACCACGAATGCGCGGCCTGGGGTATGTGCATGGGATTTCTTAGAATGATCGGTGCGCAGATTCCCCCTGACCGTCGGAACGGGCATTTCACAAAACGAATTTTGAGCGGTCTCCTGAGCCACGATTAAACCTGTTTTATTAATAAAATCTTGGAGAATTTCTTGATTTATTCTCCGGTACGATTCTTTGTTTCCGATACTCTATAATATTTTCGTTTTGACGACGGATGGTGGAAGCGCATAAAACGGAATTTATGAGAGAATTCAGGAGAAAAGAAACGTAATTTCCCTAATTTATATATATTATAACCGATTTTATCATTAAATAAAATCTTAATTTTTCATTTTTCTTGGTTTTTATGTATTTTTTTAAAAAAAACTTATAAATTTTTGGATTTTTCTCAAATTATTTTCTTGTACACCTTTTATATCTGATACATTATATTTCGCTTTCACGGCATTTTTCTTCGCTGAAAATCGCACCCGGACAGGACTGTTTTTAATGAAAATCGGGCAAAAAACCTGCATATCTCGTGCGAGCTCCTTTACAAAATCCGGTTTTATGTCATATTTATTTTGTAAACTTTTACGCTGGATTCTTAGTTTTTTGAAATTTTCATTTATGGAATCTGCCACCGGCGTTTTTTAGTTCGTCTTTTTATCTGTTTCCACTTTAAATTTCCGTTTTATACGGTTCTTAAAGCAGACATTTTCAGTGAAGCAAAATGCCGGGGAAGCGGAATTTTATAGTGTATGGGATGTATAATGCATCGGGTATAAAATACTGTATAACTTAAAAAATGAAAAATCCTCAAAAAATCCTTATTCTTTTGGCCACTTTTAATGAAATCGAGAATCTGCCGAAACTTTTAGGGATTTTGAGTCAAAAAATAGTTCATATTCAGACGGAATTCGACGTTTCTTTTGATATTCTCGTAATCGATGATAATTCTCCTGACGGCACAGGGCGCTGGTGTGATGAAAATAAGTCTTGTTTTCAAAATATGACCTGTATTCACCGTTCTGAAAAGTCTGGACTGGGTTCAGCTGTTATTTTAGGGCTGGAATATGCGGTGACGCATGAATATGATCGGGTGATTTGTATGGATGCGGACGGCAGTCATCCTCCGCGTTTTTTACCGGGTTTATTGGGTATTTCTGATTTATCTTCGCAGGGAGATGGGGGCGAGAATCTCAGGAAGTCGGCAGGCCTGAAAAATTTACCTTTTACTGCGGATGTCGTGATCGGCTCTCGGTATATCGTGGGCGGAAAAATCGTCGGCTGGAGCAAAAAGCGATATTTTATGAGTTACTGTATCAATTTTATTTCGCGGATTTTGTTAGGTTTAAAGGTTCATGACACCAGTGGATCTTTTCGAAATTATTCTGTCCCGGTGCTTCGGCAGTTGGATTTTACTTGTTTTGAGTCATATGGTTTTTCTTTTTTTGAGGAAATTCTTTGGCGTTTAAAAAGGCTGAATGCCGATATGCGAGAAGTCCCCATATGTTTTGAGGATCGGCGGGCGGGGATTTCGAAATTAAGTTTCGGGGAATGTTTACGTTCACTTATAATACTTTTAAAGCTCGGGGTGAAAAATTACACGGGAAGGAATTAACGGCATGATTACCATCTGTCAGCTTTTACACAGTTTAAATATTGGCGGTGCGGAGGTTTTAGCGGCTGCTTTAGGCCGCAAGATGGCTTCTGAAAATTTTCGTTTTCTTTTTTTCTGTTTGGATGAAGAGGGGGAAATGGCACAGCTTTTGCGTCGGGAGGGCTTCCTCGTGGAGTGTCTTGGGCGGCGGCCGGGTTTTGACCGGCGATGTATGCAAAAATTGAGGCATTTATGGCAAAAGTATGATGTTTCTTTGGTGCATGCGCATCAGTATACGCCTTTTTTTTATGCTTTGGCCGCTCGGGGGCTTCGGGGCAAGACACCGCCGATTCTTTTTACGGAGCATGGGCGATTTTATCCTGATTTACCGAATTGGAAGCATAAAATATTTAATCGTTTTTGGTTGAAACCGGACGACCGAATTGTGGCCGTGGGGCAAGCGGTGAAGGATGCTCTGGTTGAGAATGAGGGGCTGCCCGAGGAGCGCATTGAGGTGATTTATAATGGGATTAATCCGGAAAATTTTAAGAGAACGCCTGAAAGAATTGCCCAGGGAATGCGTCTGCGCCATGAAATGGGCGTTCCTGAGGGTGCGAAAGTTTTTGTGCATATTGCGCGGCTGGATCCAATTAAGGATCATCTCACGGCCATTTGTACCATGAACCGGTTTTTGTTTTACGCCACTTACGGTATTTTGGTACCGGAGGATAATTCGGAGGCGGTGCTTACGGACAGTCAGTTATGGTTCGTGGGGCAGGGGCCGCAAGAAAATTTCATTCGTGAGATGATTGCGAAGCAGGGTTTAGAAAAAAATGTTAAGATGCTTGGTTTACGTAAAGATATTGCTTCGGTTTTAGCCGCGGCGGATGCTTTTCTTTTAACCAGTGTCAGTGAGGGAATTCCCGTGACGATTTTGGAAGCCATGGCCGCCAGTGTTCCGGTCGTTTCCACGGAGGTCGGCGGGGTGAACGAAATCATCATGGATGGGGTCCATGGTCGTTTAGCTCCTTCTGGGAAATCGGAGATTTTGGCGGAGATTCTTTACCGTCTGGTTACGCAGAAAAATTTAGCGCTCGTCCTGATTCAAAATGCCCATGAACGTTTACAGAAAATGTTCACACAGGAAAAAATGCACGAGAAATATCGTCAGGTTTTTCTTCGGATGGGAATCCAGGAGAATTTGACGTAACGCGTTTTTCGGAACGTCGGGCGGCGCGGTGTGGCGTGCATAGAAAATCTTTCGGAACGTCGGGGCGTGGGGCGTGAACGAGGAAGAAAAAAAAAGAGACGTGGTTCACACGTCCCTTTTCAAAAGGAAATTTTGCCGTCATTTTAAGAAATGATTAGGCCTGCTTCTTTCGACGCTGGAAATACAGTAAACCTGCTAATCCTACCAGCATCAGCGCCCATGTCGCCGGTTCCGGTACGTCTCCACCTGGGGGAGGAGGAACTTCGCCCCTGAGAACTGCATAACCAATGTTATCTTCCAAGATGAAGTCCCAGCTTAAATTATTCGCCAAACCATCTGACCAGGTTATACTATCAAAGTCGCCAGTTATGCCCGTGTCTGAAGGGTTCGTGGTTGTAAAGATTTCCAGTCGGGTATCAACATCAGCCAAAGTCCAGTCTTCGGCATTCGTCAAATCTAAAACCAGATTTCCGTCCAGTTCAATATTACCGGCGGTATTGTCAACAAATATGCTTGTCCAAGAGTTCGTATCACCCTTGGTAATTGCCAAAGTAATCGTACCATCGGTGCCTTGAGTGAAACCGGTCACAGTCAGCTGGTTCGCTTCAGTATTAGCAATCGTAATATGGGTCATCTCTTTGTTATTTATTAACCCAGCATTCAAAGCACCGCCAGTGTAAATGAACTTACCATTGTTCGTGAAGGAGAGCTGCTCAAGCGTACCGCCGGTCATTGTAAAGGTTTGTCCTGCGGCGTTTACCGTCGCGCCAGCCGTGTTGGAGATGGCGTTAGAGTTATAGGTATAATCCGAGTTGAAGTTCAGCGTACCAGCGTTATCGATGGACGCAAACGTGCCGCCGCCGTAATTGAACGTGCCATTGTTCGTGAAGGCCTGCGAAAGCGTGCCGCTGGACAGCGTGAACGTCGTGCCTGCGGTGTTGGACATGGTACCATCGCCAGTGATTTTGGCATCGTCATCAACGGTATATTCGTAGTCTGCGGAAAACTGCAGCGTGCCGCTGTTCGCGATGGACGCAAAGGTGCCGCCGCCGTAATTGAACGTGGCGCCTGCGTTGTTCGTCACCGCGCCGGTAATCTCGCCAGTGCCGGAAAGATTAAACGTGCCGGAGTTCGCGACGGTGCCTGAAATGGTTCCGCCACTGAGGTTATATACGCCAGCTGTTGTCGGGTTGTCAGGGTCGGTTATTGCGTCGGCGGCGTTGACGGTCACTGTGCCGGACTGCGTGCCCGCGGTGCGATTTGTGATGCCCGTCTCGGCGGTG
>JAUNBR010000120.1 GCA_030527015.1 Planctomycetia bacterium | reverse complement strand
GCTGAAAATGCCTGCTTTCAGAGCCGCACAAAATGGAAATTTAAAGTGGAACCAGTATGTAATTTTTTACCTGGTTTTCTGTTTATTTTGTGACGTTTTGCCGGCCGGTGTTTTATGTATTACGGAAAATCGGAAAATTTATTTTTCTGAAATGTTATATTTCCGTTTTTCTGATCTTCGGAGGTGTTTTTTGCTAAAAAAGAGTTCTTTCTTGTCTGTACGAAATGGATATTTAAAGTGAATCCAGGATAAATTTTAGAAAATAGGTATAAATTCTGTATTTTGAGGCCAGCTTAAGTGGATTCTCGGAGAAAGAAAATAACTGAAGAATAAAGTTTTATCGTACGTCGGAGATGTGATTTTTAGAAAAGTAAGACGAAATTATTTATGCGTGATAAAATGTATTATTTTATCGCGCTTATTTTTTACTTTTTTATCCATTTTTTTCTGTTTATATCTGATGTACTATGAATTTTGTTTCACCGACATTTTGCTTCGCTGAAATGCCTGCTTTAAGAACCGTACAAAACGGAAATTTAAAGTGAAATCAGTATAAAGTAAAACCAGCATAAAATAAAAAACATGAAGGAAAAGCAGAAATGACATATGAAGAGGCGATTTCTTATCTTGATTCGCGCATAAATTATGAGAAATTACTTGGACGTACTTATACCATTCAGGATTTTAAATTGGAACGTGTGGCGGAATTTCATCGGCGTTTAGGGAGTCCTTCTGCTGAATTTTCTGTGATTCATGTTACGGGTACGAAAGGAAAAGGCTCGACTTCTGCGATGATCGCCAGAATGCTGGAAGAGAGTGGGAAAAAAGTCGGATTATTTCAGTCTCCCCATTTTTCATATCTTGGAGAACGTTTTCAGGTGAATCATGTACCGTGTTCTAGAGAAGAAATTACGAAACTGGTGGAAGAAGTGATTCCTGTACTGGAACAGATAGATGTGGATGAAAAGGAAGGGCGGACACGGTGGGGTCATGCCACGTGGTTCGAAATAATTACCATGATGGGGTTACTGCATTTCCGGCATCATGAAGTGGATTTTGCTGTTTTGGAAGTGGGAATGGGTGGGCGTCTGGATGCGACGAATATATGTCGGCCGATGATTAGTGTGATTACGAGTATTTCTTATGATCATATGCAGCAGCTGGGTGGAACCCTGTCAGAAATCGCTTATGAAAAATCTGGTATTATAAAACCTGCGGTTCCTGTGGTATGTGGGGCAAAAGAAGAAAAGGCTTTTTTGAAAAAAATCGCTGAAATTCGTGCTGCCGATTTTTACTGTCTGGAAGAGGATTTCTTTGTGAAGAATTATTGTCTGGAAGAGAATCGATTTTTGTTCGAGTCTTTTACCCCAGAATTCACGCAGGAGGATTATCATATGGGAATGTGGGGACGTCATCAGGCAGATAATGCGGCGGTGGCGCTGGAAGTGATGATGATTTTACGGAAAAAATATAAGTTATCTCTTTCTTCTGAAGCACTTCACGCAGGAATAGAGCGCGCACGGCTTCCGGGGCGTCTGGAACATCTTGCGGAACCCAAAAACGTAATTTTAGATGTGGCACATAATTCAGCTTCTGTGGATGCGACCATACAGTTTCTCCATGAGAAGTATCCCGAGATGAAAAAACATTTTATTTTTGCTGTTTCTGCAGATAAAGAATGGCCACCGCTGCTGGAAAAGATCTGTCAGGAAGCTGATTCTCTTATTTTGACGGAGTACCTGATGAATATGAGATCCGAAAAAGCAGATGCTTTGTATGATTATTGCCGGAATTTGGAAAATTCTGTAAAAATAGAGAAGTGTGCCACTCCTGCCCAGGCTTTAAAAATGGGAATGGATATAAAAAAATCAGATGACTTACTAATTATTTTAGGTTCTTTTTTTCTGATACGTGAAATCCAAGATATTCTTGCGGACAAAAAAGTCTGAATTTTCAAGAAAATATTTGAGTGAAATTTCAGTGAAAATTTTTCTCAGGACAAATTTCCGATTTACCATGAATTTTTCATAAAATTTTGAATTTTTTGAGAAAAGTTAGTCCGGATGCACTTTTTTTGAAGAAATAAGGTGAGAAAGGACGATAAGATATAAGGATTATAGTGATTATATTAATTATTAGCTGTCGTGTTTCAGTTTCTGAATGAACAGTATTTCTTTATATCAGCAGACGGTAAGAAAATGGATAAAAATGCGAAAATAGGTGATTCCCTGTTTCAAGATTTTTCTTCGATCATGGAAGATATTACTTTTTCTCTGGAACATGGTTTAAAAAATTCTGAGAAACAGAGGAAAAGATTTCCTTTTTTTCCTGAAAAGGAGAGTTTAGAAACGCCGTTTACAAAAAAACAGACTGATTTTAAAGCAGAAGCGATAATATTATCTGATTTAGAAGCGGAAGATCCTTATTTTTTAGACAGTTTAGAAACGTTTTCTTATGAGCGGAATATTACCGGAAATGTCTGGGAGGAATCTTCTGAGGTGGACCGCTTTATGGCGGCAGAGGATGTTTTTTGTAAAGTTTATTCTGTGCAAGAAGAAAATTTTGAAAATCCGCTTAAATGTGAGGAAGAGCTAAAATTTACGGACAGTGAAACGAAAGAGGAAGTACAGAAGACCAGCCAGAGTACCGTTCTTGAGCAGGAGGAAAAGAGAAGGTCTGAAAATTATAGGAACACGGGGCAGGGGAAAGCGATTTATGCTGAGCCGGTGTCTAATAAAAAGAAAAGCGAAAGAAAAAGGAAACCTTATTTTCGGACGGTTTCGGTGGGAATTTTTCTTGGTATATTCATTATTTTGGGGATCATTTCTCTTGAGTCGTTTTTTCAGAGATACGCAGTCCGAGCTTTGGAACATTCTTTGGGCATGAAGATTCTTTATGGTAATGTGGAGTCTTCTTTACTGGATTCCAGTGTAACATTACAGGAGGTGGAATTTTGGGTTCCGGCCATGAATGGATCTGATAAGGAAGGAGAAATTTCTTCTCAGATGGTAAGCGCGCGGAAAGCGGTATTTCATTTTGATCCGTGGGTGACATTTTGGGAGTATCCGGTTATTTTAAATTCACGTCTGGAGGGTGTTCATGTTCCTTCTTCTGAACGTGCGAATATTCATTCTCTTTCTAAAATGGAAAATGTTTCGTCACTTTCTCCACTTTTAGAGATGAAGACGGAGACAAAAATACAAGAATGGATGCAGAATCTGACCTCTATTAACTATTTTTCACAGATAAAGAAAGCATATCAGGAACGTTATGCAGATTTAGCAGAACGTTCGAATCAGATTAATCAGGAGTTATATGAAATTCAGAATCAGTTAAAATCGTGTTTTGATCTGAAAAAGATTACGGGAGAATTACCTGATTTATTAAGCATAAAAACTTCTGATGAAAAAATGCACGAAGGTTCGCTTTTCCCGGTACAGCAGACGGCGTATAAGGAAATACAGTTACCCGTTATCGCGGCAGAATCCAGAGGGCGACGATTACCGGGACGTGTGCCGAGTGAAACATTTCATTTTTCTGATGAAAAAGGAAATAAAATTTCTGGTGAGGAATGGATTAAAAAAGAAGAAAATGTGGAATTCCTGATTCACAAAATCGCGAGATTAATTCAGTTACGTCAGAAATCAGATGAAATTTTTGCGGAATGTGAGCTTATCCGCCGAGATTATCAGCAGGATATTTTGCGTGTCGAGGAATTAGTCGCAGAGGATGGCCAGGCAGTAAAAACTTATCTGGAGTTACCTCCGCTGGAGGAGTCCCATTTAGCGAAAGTTCTTTTTCATGAGGAAGCCTTACAAAAAATGATGGAAATCACAGATTGGGTGACTGCCATGCAAAAAATCGCGGGCACCGATTTTACTGAAAATCTTTCTGCTCAGAGTGAGGCTTCCACCGAAGAGGATAAAATTTTAGTATCATGCTTCCGTAAATCTGAAATTCATGGAAATGTAACGTTTTCCGGACAAAACTTTTTTTTCACGGGAAGGTGGGAACATGGTACTGAAGCACCGAAAAATAATGATTTAGTGAAAGGGAGTTTTACTTTTCGCCCAGCGATGAAACAGGAGGATACCGTTACAGGGATTTTGGGGAAAATTGACATTAAACTGGAAAAAAAGAATGGCGTACTGGTAAAAAATATAAAAGCGCAGATTCCTGTAAATATTTCTCAGCAGCATCTCTGGGCATGTGATTCTTTACCTGTGGAGGCCGTTTCGGAATCTGGATTTCTTACTTTAAATCTGGAATGTGTTAAGCATCAGATAACAGGAAAGATGGAAATGCATTATAAAAATGCCTGTCTTTCTTCCGCGATGAATGCACAGATGCCTGTTTTGTCGAAATACTGGCAAAAGAGAATAAATACAAAAAATGTGGACACTCTCTCTGTATTCGCAGACATTTCAGGAACCTTTTCCTCACCACGTGTCGAATATCGGTGCGAAGAAATTCATCTCTTATCACCTGTTTTTGCAGCTGTTTTGAACGAAATACATAAAGATAAGCAGAATCAGATTTCCACGTATGTTTATGAGAAACTTTTGGATGCAGAAAATTTATTTCTTGGGACGATCGAACCATATTACTCGCAGGTCGTCGCGAAAACAGAAAGTATCGATCATCTTCAGCAGGGATTACAGCGTTTTTTGGTAAAGAACATGGAGAAAGGTACTTATTTTGGTCCGTCACAGCGATTACCTTCTGAATTTCCGTTTCCCAGAACTTTTCCGGTAAATTTTGATTTACTGGCAAAATATTCACCAAAAAAAGAGCAGGTGGTGATGTCGGAAGTCCAGGATCAGGACATTTTTGCGGAAAAAATCGCGGATGTGACCAGTCCGTTTTCTGATGAAAATGCGGAAATTTATAGTGTTCCTGTGTTTCATCCCGAGTGGAGTCAGATTACACCATCCATCAGTGGAAATGCAGAAGATTTTTTTGAAAGAAATGACGAGAATGTAACAAAATCTGATCGTACCGGAAATGTACATACCAGAACGGTCCCTTCTCTTTCTGAAAAAGCGGTACGAGTTCCCGTTAAAAAAGTTTCGAAAGAGGAGATGGAAAAAATGGTTCAGGCACCAGAAGAAGCACCTGGTGTGATCACGTTAAGTTCTAAAAAGAAAAAACATGACGTAAATACTGCCATGACATATGGAGGTACCTCCACGCCGCATACGGAGATAAAAACTGAGATTCCTGCGAAAGACCTTCTCACGCCGCATACGGAGATAAAAACTGAGATTCCTGCGAAAGATCTT
>JAUNBR010000052.1 GCA_030527015.1 Planctomycetia bacterium | reverse complement strand
TGTAGCGGCCGCGTGATCTGCGGTGCGTGCGGTGTCAGAAGAGCCAGCGGTTCCGGAAGCGCCTGCGGAGAAAGAGACGCCTGCGGTTTCGGGAACTTCTGTATCTGGAGTGACTTTTGCGGCGACGAAGAATGTTCCTCAGGCCGTGCGCCCAGTTTCTGTTTCGGCGAATATGGCACCTGCTGCAGAAGGCGGACGGAATCTTTCTCTGGGAGGGCGGCGTAATGGAAATCGTGTCGCCACGCAGGGAAATGTGAGATTTCGATAATACTGACGCCCTTTTAAATTTTCGTTTTTTGCGGCACAGGGAGCAGGTATTTTCAGAGAAGTAAAATGCCGGGGAAGCGGGAATTTATAGTGCATCGAGTATAAAAACTGAGATTTAAAGTAAAACCAGATATTACCAGGATATACGAAAATTTTGGTGTCTGCGGAATTTAGAGAAAACGAAATTTGAAAGTGTATCAGACAGTAATATTCACTGATAATAATATGGAATTTTAATATGGCACAAAAAAAACCAGGAAAAGTTCTTTTTAAGGGTATGGAATCCGGGATGCGATTTTTTCGCGTCATGGTATTACTGCTGATTATCTATTTTTGGTTATCTGGCATTCAGACGGTGCAGACGACGAATGTAGGGATTTTAACGCGATTTGGGAAGGTGGTTCCGTCAGAAACGTCGAATGTTCGTCAGCCGGGAATCGTTCTTGCGTTACCGCGGCCGATCGACGAATTAATTCAGATACCGAAAGGCCAGGAACAAAAAATAGAAATCGAAGATGTCTGGGCATCTCTGGATCTCCCGATAAAGAATAATAAAATAGATCCGCTTCGGGAAGGATACTGTATCACAGGGGATAATAATGTGGTACAGACGAAAATTGTGGTGAAATATGTGATTAATAATCCCGAGCTGTATCATTTTGGTCTGGCGAATCCTGAAGAGCTGATACGGGATCTGGTGCTGGCCTCTCTGACGCAGACGATTTCTGGCTGGACGGTGGATGAGTCTCTTCAGTTTCAGCGGACGTATTTTGAAGATAAAAAGATGGATTTTGCGAATTTTCACGAGAGTGCTTCAGGAGAAATTTCTGCATCAGGAATGGCGGTTTTATCTGGAACAGAAGAATTGGGCGTTACAGGACGGAGTGGGGCGGAGAATAAAATCTCGGTAACGGAAAAACTGAATGAAGTGGTAACCACTCGTGCGCAGGCGCGTCTGGATGCGCTGGAAAGTGGGATTTTACTTCGGGATGTGGATTTTATTTTTATGCATTATCCGCGTCATGTAAATAAAGATTTTGAAAATGTTCGGACATCACGTATCGCGGTGGAGACGGCGAAAGAGGCCGCACGCGGAGAGGCGGACCGAATTCGGCAGGAAGCCTCGCGGTTCGAGAATGACTTAATTACACAGGCGGATACGTATAAGAAGGCGATACTCGCGCAGGCGAAAGCATATCAGGAGGAATTTGAGCCGCTTTATCGGGAGTACCGTTTAGCTCCGGAATATGTCTGGAGAAGGACGTATATGGATACCATGGAAGAAGTGTGGCATAATGTGGGCGACAAGAAATTTGTTCCCGCCAACACTCGCATTTTTATACCGAATTGGAGGAACGTTAATGAGTACTGATTTTGTAAATCCCGTGTCCAGTCGTATGAATGACCTGGAAGTTCCGTTAACGATTTCCGAAAGAATCCGAATCGCGGCTCAGCTGGGCAGTGCACTTTTAGCGGGCGGACTTTTAATCGTCGGGCTTCTGGAAAAATATTATGGTCCGCCGGGGATGTCGGATGTCGCGGATTTAATTATAATGCTGGCGGCGATTATCGTCTCCACGCCGATTTTCTGCACGGCGGTGGCTGGGGTGTTTTCTCGAAGCGCGGACACACATGCCATGACGGAGCAGCTTGTGGCTCTGGCGACTCTTGCGGCCATGATGACAGGCTCATTTATTGTCGCGACACTCATTCCAATTATTATGAACCTCAGTCATTTTTTGGAAGAGCGCAGTATTTTGGGGGCACAGGCGGCAATTGACGGGCTTAAAACGCTTCAGGCGCGGGATGCGACGATTATTACCGCGGAGGGTGAGGAAAAAAATGTGCTTCCCTCGGAATTACACGTGGGAGATATTTTACTGATTCGGCCCGGTGATGTTATCGCGGCGGATGGAGATGTGCTGGAGGGATTTTCGACGATCGATCAGTCTTCCATTACGGGAGAGTCTGTTCCGGAGGAAGCGCAGTCGGGGAGTAATGTTTTTGCGGGCACGATGAATTTAACTGGGGTTTTACGTGTCCGAGTTACGAAAACAGGAGAGAAAACGGCTTTTGGGCGCGTGGTAAGTCTGCTGAAAGAAGCAGAGCAGTCGAAAACACCGGTAATGAAGCTGATCGAAAAATATGCTGCGTATTATGTTCCGATTATTATAACGGTCGCGGGAGTGGTGCTTTTTCTGACGGAGGACATTTCTCGGGCGGTGACGGTTCTGGTGGTGGCGTGTCCTGGAGCGATCGTTCTGGCGGGGCCCACGGCGATGATCGCTGCGCTGGCGGCGGCGTCTCGTCTGGGGATTCTGATTAAGAATACACGATTTTTGGAATCTGTGGCAGATATAGACACGGTGGTTCTGGATAAAACAGGGACGGTAACGATCGGTCACCTGGAGTTATCGCGGATTACGCCGATTCCTGATGCGGATGAAACTGTTTTTACGGAAGATGAGATTCTTACGCAGGCACTGCGCTGTGCACTCGGGTCACGCCATCCGGTTTCTCGCGCGATCGTGACGGCTGCGGAGGCGAGAGAAATTAAACTTTTTACTCCTCCGGCGTCCGGCACGCAGGAAGTTCCTGGAAAAGGTGTTTTGCTGCAGGAGGGTTCCGAAACGACGTATCTTGGACGTCTGGAATGGCTGAAGGAAGAAGATTTTGACGTATCACGCTGTACAGGGATTTCTGACAGTAATACGGCCGGGAATCTTGGTTCTGTTACCTGGCTGGGTGTTAGATATTTACGAGAAGATGGATCGGAGCAGAAGCGGGTTCTTGGGTGTTTTCTGCTGGCGGACAGGCCGCGTCCGGAAGCGCGGGAAGCGATTCGCGAATTACGTGACCTGGGAGTGGAAAACTGTATTTTGCTTACCGGTGACCGGCGGTCTGTGGCGGAAGAAATCGGGCGTAACCTGGAAGTGGACCAGGTGATCGCGGAGGTTCTGCCCTCACAAAAACTGGATGTCGTCAGTGAAGAAAAGGAAAAAGGGCATCTGGTGATGATGGTGGGGGATGGTGTGAATGACGCGCCTGCGCTGGCCAGCGGAGATGTGGGAATCGCGCTGGGAGCGGTGGCCAGTGATATCGCGCTGCAGAGTGCGGATATCGCGCTGATGACGAACGATTTACGGAGGATCCCCATGACCATGGAGCTGGCGCGGCGTACCCGATTTACCATTCACACAAATATTTTGGTCGGTGTGTCCATGTCCTTTTTCTTTATGTGGCTGGCGTCCATCGCGGTGATAAGTCCGCTTTTAGGTGCCCTGCTGCACGTGGTGGGAGAAGCTTTCGTGATTATTAATAGTGCCCGTTTATTACAGTTCGGTACGGATTCCTGAGATTCCTTTTTCTTTTTTGCCTGCGAAAACTGGAAACAGAAATTTCGTGGGCTTTTTTTATGTCTGTGTATGATGCCGATTCTCTTTTAATTTTCGTCTTGTACAGCTCGGAAAAGGCATTTTCAGTGAAGCAAAATGCCGAGGAGGCGGAATTTTATAGTGTATCAAAAAATGCCGGCTGGTCGGCCGGCGGACAGAGAGAGTGGAAATTTAAAGGAGAATCAGATAAAGACTGAAGTGTTTTTGCGGGATTTTATGAGAGTTTTATAAGAGTTTTGGCGGTGTGCGTCCGGATAAAACGTTAAAATGATTATCGGAGTGAAATGGTGGAGGGAGAAATGTGGATTTTCATGTGTTTTCGGTAAAAAAACGTGAAGATTTCTCCGGCCGGCGCAGTCAGGTGACGGTTTTATTCCCGATACACGATAAAATCCGCTTTATCGGCATTTTGCTTCGGAGAAAATACCGGTTTTCAGAGAGCCGCACAAAATGGAAATTTAAAGGAAACCAGGTTTATAAAAGATGCTGGTTATGTTTTTTTAGAGTTATAAAAAACCGCAGAGTTTTTTGCGGGATTTTTGGCAAGAAATTTAGAGAGAATTTTATGGCGGAGCGCGTCCGGATAAAACGTTAAAATGATTATCGGAGTGAAATGGTGGATGGAGAAACATGGATTTTCATGTGTTTTCGGAAAAAAACGTGAATGTTTCTCCGGCCGGCGCAGTCAGGTGGCGGTTTTATTCCCGATACACGATAAAACCGCTTCACAGGCATTTTGCTTCGCAGAAAATACCGGTTTTCAGAGGACCGCACAAAACGGAAATTTAAAGGAAACCAGGTTTATAAAAGATGCTGGTTATGTTTTTTTAGAGTTATAAAAAACCGCAGAGTTTTTTGCGGGATTTTTGGCAAGAAATTTAGAGAGAATTTTATGGCGGAGCGCGTCCGGATAAAACGTTAAAATGATTATCGGAGTGAAATGGTGGATGGAGAAACGTGGATTTTCATGTGTTTTCGGTAAAAAAACGTGAAGGTTTCTCCGGCCGGCGCAGTCAGGTGGCGGTTTTATTCCCGATACACGATAAAATCCGCCTTATCGGCATTTTGCTTCGGAGAAAATACCGGTTTTCAGAGAGCCGCACAAAATGGAAATTTAAAGGAAACCAGGTTTATAAAAGATGCTGGTTATGTTTTTTTAGAGTTATAAAAAACCGCAGAGTTTTTTGCGGGATTTTTGGCAAGAAATTTAGAGAGAATTTTATGGCGGAGCGCGTCCGGATAAAACGTTAAAATGATTATCGGAGTGAAATGGTGGAGGGAGAAACGTGGATTTTCATGTGTTTTCGGTAAAAAAACGTGAAGATTTCTCCGGCCGGCGCAGTCAGGTGACGGTTTTATTCCCGATACACGATAAAAACCGCTTTATCGGCATTTTGCTTCGGAGAAAATACCGGTTTTCAGAGGACCGCACAAAACGGAAATTTAAAGGAGAACCACCATAAAGATTTTTTGATTTTACCGGGCGCAGCGTGTGATTTATCGTAAGGTAAAGTGTGGGTGAAATCCGTGAAAATGAGAGGAATTTTGTGAAAACGGAGAAATGATTCAGGAGAAAAATTGGCGTTTTGGTTACATTCCAGTATTTCGGTTCTTCCGGCTCCGCACAAAATCATCGAATTCCATCAGAACGGTGAAATCATCTGTTTTCCGGGAGGCTTCCAGCTTCCAGGGTAATTCCACGGTAAACGTGCTGCCCACTCCCAGAGTACTTTCCACGTGAACACTCCCTTTCATAAGTTTTGAAAGCTCTTTAACGATCGAAAGTCCCAGGCCGGTTCCTGAATACTCTCGGGTCATGGTGTCTCCGCCACCGAGAGCGGATTTCCCCTGGCGAAATTTTTCAAAAATGGTCTGGAGGTCTTCTTCCGCGATTCCCACGCCGGTGTCCGTTACCTGAAGGATGATTTTAGCGGAGGATACGTCATATGCAGGTGTTTCCTTCTTTTCAGACAGGTTTTCTGGACAGGGCAGGGCGGCCGATAAAAATTCACGCCGACGCTCGGATAAATCCTGTGTCTGGACCGTCCCAGGTTCTGAGTTTACGGGAAGATTCATGTCTGGATGGAATTCACGAATGCCCTGTGCTTTTACGATTACTTTAACCACACCCCCCTCGGGCGTAAATTTTATAGCATTCGAAATGAGATTATTTAGAATCTGCTGAACCCGATTCTGATCCAGGCAGACATTCGGCAGATTCGGCGGTACCTCATACGTCAGATTAATATTTTTCTTTTCGGCTAAAGGTTTCGCCATATCACACTGCGCCCCGACGACATGCGTGATGGAAAAGAAGCCAAGTTTCGTTTCCATACGCCCACTTTCGATTTTTGCCAGATCCAGAATATCATTTATCATCGAGAGTAACATTCGGCCAGATTTCTGAATATTCTGAACATATCTTCGCTGCTTTTCGTCTAAAGTGGAAATGGCGCCCAGGACATCACTAAACCCTAAAATACTGTTTAATGGGGTGCGTAATTCATGGCTCATCGTGGCGAGGAAATCATTTTTAATGCGGTTTAATTCCTTCAGCTGGAGATTCGCCTGCCCTAATTCTCCGATTTTCCCATCCAGGATCTGATTCGCGCGACTCAGTTCACGCTGAGAATTAATAAGCCCCCGGAGCATTCGGTTAAATGAAATGGCCAGTGATTCGAATTCGTCGCCGGTGTGTAAATCCGCGCGGAGCTCCATATTTCCATGGCCGATCGCGCTACTAATTTCACGTAAATGACGTAATGGCCGAATGATGATATAACGAATCGTCACGTAAAATGCCAGCATTCCCATAAAAGCCGTAATGAACATGACGGTCAGCAGCATGTTCCATGACCAGTTAATGGCACGCTGTGTGGGACCATTCGGAATCGAGACCTTCAGAATGGTCATTAAATCGCCTTCTTTATACCGGTGGCGCGAAGTTCCAGATTCCATATTCGCTTCCTCCGCCAGCGCGAGCTGATTATGGCACATCGTCAGACAGGCTTCCTCGGCAGTTACGGGCTTATAATAATGGTATACATCACCTTCCGACTGTCCGTATGGAGTTAAGACTTTCTGAGGTTCCTGGTGATATTCTGCTAAAATCTTTTGCACGATTTCATCTTGCTCCGCCTCCGGAGTGTCGGGCGGAATGGACTCCCACTCATATTTCTGCTGCGCTAACTGTTTCGTTAAGTCGTCCACCACCCATAAAAATTCTTCTTTGGGTTCCAGTTTCTGCCAGTGATTCAGAAGAATCGCCTGATCCGCTAAAAGGCGTGCGGTATCCGGATTTCGTTTCGCGACTAAAGATTCAGTCACATACCAGTATAAAATAAAACTTGCCGTCAGCACCAGTGCAAGAAATACGCCGAAAAGAGCCAGGCATTTTACCTCCAGGCCAGAATAACCGGCGGAACGTGTGAAACGGCGACGTACCATAAATCATTCAGAAAAAAAGATGAAACAGAATAAAAAGGAATAAAAAATTTTACCGCGGGAGAAAAGATTTTCCTTACGCGATATATGAAAATTTCCGCATTACCTCCTTTCCATACCAGATGAAAATGTTCAGGTAAAACATGAGGTGTTATATCTGATCCAGCTGAGCGATAACTGCATGGATGAAAATGTTTAGGTAAAACATGAGGTATGAGATACCTGATTTTACTTTAAATTTCCGTTTTGTGGGGCTCTGAAAGCAGGCTTTTTAATTCGGCCTGCTGCAGGCAGGGAAACAAAAATGTCGGCCAGCCTGTCAGAGGAACGGAGAAACGGAATTTTATCCCCGATACACGATAAAATTTCGCGTCTCTGGCATTTTTTGCTTACGGAAAATGCCTGCTTTTAGAGCCGCATAAAACGGAAATTTATAGTGGGGAACCAGTACAGATGAAATATAATCATCTGAAGAAAGGAATCCTCGGGTACTCATAACTGGAGGTGAAAATACTCACACACTTTTCCATGGAAACAGGAATGCATGGGGAAAATCATGATGGGACCAGTACATTTACCGAAAGTTTTTTCTGTTTCCGGTTATGCGCGTGATAAATATTCGCCCGTGCGGCTATCCACCTTAATGACGGTACCTTCATCGATATATTCCGGAACCTGAATGATCAGGCCAGTTTCCAGCGTGGCAGGTTTAGATCGGGAAGTGGCGGAGTTTCCACGGACACCCGGCTCACACTGTACCACTTTTAAGGAAATGGTGAAGGGAACTCGAATTCCGACCGGTGCATCATTATAAATTAAAATCTGAACCCCTTCTAATTCTTCGGTCAGATAATTTTTTTCGTCCCCGACTTCCTCCAGAGTTAATTCGTACTGCTCAAAATTTTCTTCGTCCATGAAATACATTTTTTCTGGATCCGAATATAAATATTTTACTGCCCGGACACGGAAGTCCGCTTCATTCAGGGATTCCCCACCACGCAGAACGAGATCCACTTTATTTTTTGTTAGAAGATTCCGCGCACGGAACTTATAAAGTGTCGCGGCACCTCGTGCGGAGGGTGTCTGAACATTTACGTTTTCTATCATGCACGGCGCACCGTCCGAAACAACAATCATTCCACGTTTTATATCTTTCGCTATCATCTGTGCCTCATTTTTAATAAGAAAACCCGAATCATGGCAGTTTTCACCATTCTGTATACTCGAAAAACCATAAATTTTTATTTTTTTGACTTTTTTTGTTTCAAAAATACTCTAAAAAAAGCCCAAAAAAAGAAAATTTAAAACGGAACCAGTATATTATACCACAAAACTCTTTTTTGTGGAGGGCACATTTTTTATTTCTGTCGTACGTTTAATTTTTGCTTATCACGTTTACTGTCTGGGGCAGGCCGGCATTCCGAGAAAAGAAAAATTCAGGGACTTATTATCGTGTGAAATACAAAAAATTAAAGATGTACGCGGGATAAAGAAAATACAGAAAGTGGAATCAGTATAAAGCAGCATTTCAGACCAGCCTGCTGCGGGCAGTGAAGTAAAATGCCGGCCTGTCTGTCGGCGGAAAGGGAAAGCGGAAATTTATGGTGTATCGGGTATAAAATGTCCCGGGAAATCAGGTAACGCGAATATAATTTTCTGTTCCATTATAAGGGGCGGATGGCGGTGTAAAATTAGAAATCCAGGCACATTCATTCCGAAGACAGCGAAATTCATCGAGACGGAAAGGTAATAAACGATTAAAAACAAAAGTATTCGCGTGTGGATAGAGAAAAACATGGTCGGTTAAGAAACAGCATTTTAGTACGCCATTCGAAAAAAATCGAAAGGCGTTTCCATCATATGTCATGGCGATATGAGTCCATGTGGAACTGTGGTATTTTGAGAAAGAACCTTCATAAAAATAGCTGCTACCATCTCTTATGGTGTAACCTGCTAAATCAGGGTGTTCTTTATGATTTTCAAAAGCAATACAGTATACGGGATAAAGTCCTACAGAAACCAGATCTTGAGTACTCGAATTAGGTACATCATTTGTAGTGATATACCAAAAATCGACTGTTAGTTTTCGCCCCAGCTGTGCGCTAAAAGTGAGCTGAATAATTTTTTTGCGCCTATCTTCCGCAAAACTGCTGGTGCCAAATTTATAATTGGTCGAATCAAAAGTCGTTTCATACTGATTAAAAACACTCGATTCATATAAGCCGGCATTCTCGATATTTCCATCAAAATGGCATAAATACAGCAGATTTTCATTAATTTTATTTTTCGCGGCGGTCGCGTGCCGACGAATGGCGGCGTTTCTAAAGAGGCAGTGATTCATTTTTTTCTCCAATTTTTGTTAAACTTTTTTGATTTTTAAAATAATATTATATACCCGATACATTATAAAATTCAGCTTCACCGGCTTTTTTGCTTCGCTGAAAAGCCTGCTTTTAGAGCCGCACAAAACGAAATTTTAAATTGGAACCAGTATAAATTTATTATTTTGAGGAAATTTTATGTAAAAATAGGTGTGTACACAGAAGAACACAAAACGGGGAGTTAAAGGAAAATCTGTGTGATTTTCGGTGAAATAAAAAATGCATGTAAAGTGAAAATAATTATACCCTGGGAGCGATAAAATTCCGTTTCTCTGGCATTTTTGCTTTACAGAAAATGCATGCGTTTAGAACCGCATAAAACGGATGTTTAAGCGAGAACCAGTACAAATATAAATGTAACAGACATGGGCGAAAAATCAATTAATTCTTGATAGAAAAGGTTTTTGAAGCCCTATTTTTTCGGTATCAAAAGAAAAAATAATTAGTCAGAATGAGAATTTTGTACAGGACTGGCTGCCGGAAACCGTAAATTTTCCTCGTCAGGAAAGTCATTTTCATTTTTTCTTTTAATGGATGCATTTTTTGTGTTCACCGGGTGCATAAAATCAGCAGGCCATGTTTATTTTTTCACGGAGTCTGGTAATTTAGACTTTCTTCATGGCATGAAGTGTGTGATTTCGCAGAACAAAAAGGGGAGAGATTCTCTGTGAGAAATGAGGTTTCCGCAAGGAAAAATAGGAATTTTCAGAGAAAAATAAGGATTTTGCAGGGAGAAGTGAGGATTAAAGTGGGCAGATAAAAAAGCACTTGACGACATTCCTTTTTTTTGAGATACTTATATACTCGACTTACCATAAATTTCCGCTTTTCCGGCATTTTTGCTTCGCTGCCAGAAGCAGGCTGGGCTTAAAATGCATGCGTTCAGAACCGCACAAAATGGAAATTTAAAGTGGAACCAGTATAATCTGGTATCCGAATTTTTTGCGGAATCAAAAATTTTATGGAATTATCGTTTTATATCTGATGCACTGTGAAATTCCGTTTTTCAGGTATTTTTGTTTCGTTAAAAATACCTGTGGCTTTTAGAGCCGTACAAAACGAAAATTTAAAGGAGAATCAGTATAAGTAGAGCCAGGATGTGTACAGAACCTCAGAAAATATTAAGTAAGGAAAAATATGAATTCCCAATTTTTTGAACCGCTGGAAGAATACTGTCAGGTTATGGCCCGGCAGGCGAAAATGGCGGCGGCTGGACTGGCGACAGTATCAGGAAAGCAAAAAAATGAGTGGTTAAAACTTTCTGCCATATATATACGGCAGCGAATCATCACGATTATGTCTGCGAATACCCAGGATCTTACGGCGGCGTCCGATTATAATTTATCCGCGGCGCAGGTGGACCGTCTGCGTCTGACACCAGAGCGTTTATCGGGAATCGCGGATTCTTTAGAGGAAATCGCGCTACTTCCAGATCCGGTCGGGCGTATTATTTCCTCCACGGTAAGGCCGAACGGACTGGAAGCTCAGAAGGTTCGTGTTCCTTTAGGCGTGATTTTTTTCATTTATGAATCGCGTCCGAATGTTACTGTCGACTCAGCTGCGCTGTGTATTAAGAGTGGGAATGCTGTGATTTTACGTGGCGGAAAAGAGGCTCTGCATTCCAGTTCAGCTCTGGTAAAAATTTTGTCGGAGGCTGCGCTGGAAGTCGGCCTGCCGCCTCATGCAGTTCAGATGGTTCAGACCACAGACCGGCAGGCGGTGGGAGAATTTTTGCGTATGCCGGAATTTATAGATGTCTGTATTCCCCGCGGCGGAAAAGGACTGATTCAGCGTGTGGTTTCAGAGGCAAAAATGCCTGTTCTTAAACATTTTGACGGGAACTGTCATGTTTATGTGGATGAGTCTGCCGACATACAGATGGCCACAGAGATTCTTATAAATGCGAAATGTCAGCGCATGGGGGTCTGTAATGCCGCGGAGTCTCTGGTGATTCACCGGCGGGTGCGGGAATCCGGTTTTTCTGAAATCATGTTGGCCTTACAAAGAAACGGAATCGAAATTTTGGGAGATGCCGAAACATGTCAGTACTTTTCGGAAGCACGGCCAGCATCAGAACAAGATTTTTATACGGAATATTCGGGGCCGAAAATTTCCTGTAAAATCGTCGGGTCACTGGAGGAAGCGATTACACATATAAATCATTATAGTTCTGGACACACAGAGGCCATTATTACGCAAAATTTAAATGCTGCGCGAGAATTCGCAGCACGTGTGGATTCCAGCGCGATTATGATAAATACCAGTACACGGTTTAATGATGGAGGTGAACTGGGACTGGGCGCAGAAATCGGAATTTCGACAGATAAATTTCATGCCCGTGGTCCCTGCGGTCTGGAAGAATTAACCAGTTATAAATATGTCGTATATGGAAATGGTCAGATCAGAGAATAATTTTTGTTTTTTGGCTTACATTTTTTCCTCAAAATATGTTTACACGAGACACTATAATTTTCCGCATTCCCTGTCTGCTGACAGGCCGGCCGGGATTTTTGTTTTCTGTCAGCGCAGGCTGAGTTATACAGGTTTTCCTTTAAATTTCCATTTTGTGCGGTTCTGAATGCCTGCATTTTCAGCGAAGCAAAAATGTCTGTGAAGTGAAAAATTTATCGTGCGTCGGGTAAAAAATGCCTGTGAAGCGGAAATTTATCGTGCGTCGGGTGTAAAACAGATACGTAATTACAGAAAACCCTTTATTTTTCATTTATTTTCGTGCGTTCCAAATTATGGTTTTAAAATTGGCTCCGACTCATACCATTTTTTCTTCTGTGGATTTCGTTTCTTCTCAAGATGAAATTAACGCAGCGGAGGAAAGACCGTCTCTCTGGAGAGCACGCCGTTTTTCTAAAGATGAACTGGATGTTTTTGCTCAGCTCCATTCCGCCATGAATCAAAAACTGGAAGGATTTCTTTCGGATCTTTTACAGACAGACGTCCAGGTGAACTTTCGTGGTGTGGAGCCAAAAGATTTTAGGAACTTCTTAACGCAAAATTCCTTTATTTTGTCTGCCGTCCCGGTTTCCGGAGAGGACTGTTTAGGCTCTGACTTTTCAGAGGAAATAAAAAAGTCGGACTGGCCTAAAATTTTAATTAATCTTCCTGAATTAATCGTTTCTCCCATATTAGACCGAATGTTGGGCGCAGAAATGAATACGGGTATGCGCAGAGAAGAGAGTCGTACAAAACTTACTTCACTGGAAGAAAAATTACTGGAACGTGTTTTAACGGGATTTTATCGTACGCTGTCGGAAGCGTGGCGGCCGGTGGTAAAAATATCTTTTCATACAGCACATCTGGAAAAAATATCTTTCGACACACGTTTTGTCGTGATGAATTTTAGTGTCTGTCTTTTTGGATTTTCCGCCATGATCGCCTGCGCGTTCTGCTGTCCCCTGGTCGGCGGACTTCTTTCTTTAATGCATCCTCTTTCGGAGTGCGTGAAAACAGAAAATACACAGAATCACTCTTCTGGAGAGAGGAGTCATGACTTTTCCGGTATGGGAGAAGAAATGCCACAAAAACGAGAGACTCAGTCAGAGGAAATGAATGGTTTTTCTGAAAATGAATCGTCCAGCGCAGGTCAAAATATATCCGAGAGGATGCTTCCTTTAAAAGAAGATTCTGATGAAAAGACGCAGGATGTTTTGAAAAAAAACGCGCGGAATCTTTCTCGGCGGGTTTCTGAAATTCAAAAATGTTCGGAAGGTCAGGTGGCGGAGGATGGCGTACAAAAACAGGAAACTGTTTCGCTTCAGACAGAACGAGAAAGAAATCCGAAAAATTTAAAATTACGTCGCAGGAAGAGAAGCGCATATCCCGAAACAAAAAAAGATCCGTCGGTGGAAATCGCGGCCGCGATCCGAACTTCTTTAGTGGAAGTTCGCGCTCTGATGCCAGGAGGAAAAGTTTCACCTCAAGAAATTTTAGAGTGGAAAATCGGAGATGTGATTCATCTGAACCGCAGTCAAGAAACGGCATTTACTGTTTTTGTAGAGGATACTGAGAAGTTCACCGCCCTGCCAGGAAAATTTCGTCAGCGTAAAGTCATTCGTATTTTATGATTTTAGCTTTTATGCCTGAGGTACGACGATTTTTGCGTTCCCTGCATTTTTGCTTTACCGAAAATACAGGCTTTCAGAACCGCACGAAACAGAAATTTAAGGAAGAGCCAGTATATATCATTCTCATTTTCATATGTCAGATGCTGGGTTTCTCTGTGATTTTATACGAATTTTCTCTTAAATTTTAATTTTGTGTGGCCGCGAAAACCAGCTTTTTACACAGGATACAGTCTAAATTTCCGTTCCCCTGCATTTTTGTATCAGAGAAAATGTCTGCTTTCAGAACCGCATAAGACGGAAATTTTATAGTGCCGGATATTTTGTTCCAGCGTATGGTTATTTAATATGCTGCCGTAAAAATAAGGTGTGTTTAAAAAACATGAGAGAGATTTACCGATTCATACATGATGATGTGAATCGTAGGAAATCTCTCGATTTTACGCTTTTTCTTTAATCCGTGAATCTCCCAGCAGAAAATTCACGGATCTTTCGGTTTCTCATATAAATTCAGAATTATATGAAAGAAATTTTAGTCGGTTCACAATAAATTTTCATATTTCTGCATTTCGCGGTGTATGAAATCTGCGTCTGATGGGTACAAAACAAAAATTTATGGTTTTATATCCGATACACTATAACTCCCGCCTCACCGGCATTTTGCTTTACAGAAAATACCTGATTTTAGAACAGCGTAAGCCGGAAATTTAAAATGGAACCCGTAAAGTGAAAAAATCATAATAACGGGAATATCTATTTTTTTACATCAGATGATGGTATCTGTTCAGGCGTTACAGAGACCGCTGGAAGAAAAATAATTTGT
The DNA here is from genome assembly GCA_030527015.1 of Planctomycetia bacterium. Taxonomy (GTDB): domain Bacteria; phylum Planctomycetota; class Planctomycetia; order Pirellulales; family Thermoguttaceae; genus RGIG3701. Next base: position 16,648 of record JAUNBR010000052.1, on the reverse strand, counting down.
GCTGGAATTTCTGATCCTGAAACAGTGACCATCAGGCCAGTTTTATGGAGCAGTATTCCATAATGAAGGTGATTTTCCTCCGTGGTTTTCGTCAGAGGAAGTACATCTTTTTGTAAGGTCAAAATATTTTTTTCTTTATCCACACAAGTTATATTATTATTTACGTCCAGAAGATATAAATTACCCTGAACATCATGTGTTAAACAGGAAAACGGAATACATTTTTCCCGTGGGATGTATGCGGCCCGAGTTTCCGGGCGGTCTTCTTTCGCAGGAATCACTTCCTCTAAAAAACCTGTCTGTGAATAACCCAGTAAAATCTGCTCAGATTTAAATATAAACAGCTTGTCTGCGGTGGGAGTTTCGGTGTCTGGAAAAACGAAACGGCTTATCATAAATTCATCAGAAGGTAAATTTTTAACTTCCTGATCTGCCAGATCCAGAGGAAATTTATAAATCTGCTGGACAGGTTTTCCGTCTTCAGAAGCGGAAATTTGATTCAGAACGTATATGTCATCATTAAAAATCGCCAGTGCGCGAGGATTCTGCAGGCCATATGCCACGATCTCTGCATTATAAGGGCGGTGAACATCATTTACAAAAACCCGAATTATACGGCCAGGGCGTTTTCCTTCAGAAGAAGGATGGGGATTATCACATACGTACATATTTCCGTCTGGCCCAAATTGTGCAAAAACAGGATTCGCCATTCCGGAGACGGGATCCAGAGGGCACATTCCCCAGAGAAAATATTCATGATCTTTTATCCGTAAAAAAACAGGTAAATGAGCATCTTTAGCGCGCTGTGCTTTCGCGCCGTCATTCGGACACAGGAGAATGGTATCCCCCCAGGGAGCCTGTGCGAAATGGCTGGTATGCGAGAAAATAGAAGGAAGTGTAATAACTTTAGCTCGGATATTTTTTTCTGAAGAAGGATTTTCCGTGACCGGTGATTCTTGTTCCGAAATATCTGCGCTCAGCACAGGTTCTGGATCATTTACTTTTGGTGCGGTGTCTGCATTCTGAATCGGAGTGTTTACGTTTTCCGGCGTCTGATCACCCACATTTTGTGGTGCGGAATTATGGATTACCGGTGAGTTTTCCTGTGTCCATAACGTACTTCCGCTAAAAATAATACTCATTAAAAAAATGAAACGAAATAATCTGTTAAAAAATGTTTTCATTTTTGCCTCATAAAAATAGGGAGTTATTCTTCATTCATATAAAAAATATTCATGAAATTTTACATCTGGCAGCTATAAATTTCCACTTTTGGGGCACTCATGAATTATGTATGTGATGCGCGATGAAATTTTGCTTCCCGGTATTTTGGGTGCGTTAAAAATGCCGGATTTAAGAACCACATAAAATGGAAATTTAAAAGGAGATTCAGTCTAAAACTGTACAAAACAGAAGATGAAAGTAAAACCTGGTATAAATTAAAATCATTTATCTTTTTCTTAAGTATAAAAGAAAATGGAAGAAAAGAAAAGAGACCTGGCGAAAATTTCGCGAGAAAGATTCATAAAAGGAAACATTTTTCAGATCATTAAATCGAAAAAATGGAAAGAGGGAGAATAAATAAAAAGGTGCAGAGGATTTCAAAAAAATATATCTGTTTCCATTTAAAATTTTCGTTTTGTGCGGTTTTATACTGTGGTTTCACTTTAAATTTCCGTTTTGTGCGTACCCAAAATGCTGGGAAGCGGAAATTCATCGTGCCTCGGGGATAATGCATTATTTATCATAATGCTGATGCTGGAACCACTGTTTCCACAAATTTTTATCGTAACCGTGATTCACTCCGGTAAGACGTTCCAGGGCTTTAAGGACTTCAGCATTCGAAATAAGGCTCTGGCCGATTTTTTCACCGCCGCCGAAAGAAAATCCGCCGCCACCGCCATAAGGACTGTTCGTCATGGTCGCGCTGGTCTGACTTCCGGAACCTGTGGAATATTTAAATTTATGGACTGTCTGTAAAGCTTCTATCAGAGAGGGAATGGCCGATTTATCGCCCAGCTCGGCGATACATTCCGCGGCACGATTCACCTGAGGATTCGTACTGACTTTTGGAGAAAGGCGGGAAATAAAATATTTCGTTACATCAGGATCATTTTTTTCTCGTAAAAGCCGGACGCACCACATCCGAATATCTTCGCTGGGGTCATCCACCGCCAGAATCGCCAGGGTTTTTGCGGCCTCAGAATTTCCGATTCTTGCCAGAGCATTTACCAGGATCCGTTTTACAGGAACTCTTTTTTCGGTTTCATATGCTTTTTGTAAACCAGGAATGGCACGCTCAGAGACCAGGGCGTTCAGGCCATCCACCGCTTCCTGTGATTTTATAGCAGATTTTCCTCCTAAATTTTTTTGCCAGAGCGCGATCTGTTTTTCTAAACGGATTTCCTCCGCGCGAATATCATTTTTTCGTTCTTTTTGGGCTTTTTGGTGGGTGGTGAGAGTTTTTCCTCTTACGCGGATGAGTCCTTCATCTTTTAACCGTTCTGTATAAGATTTCCATTTACCGTCCACATCTCGGGCATGTCCCAGTTTTTTGTGTGCGGTTTCATTTTCCGGATCCAGCTCTAAAACATATGATAAATGTGCCTTTTCTCGTGAGGCGGCACCATTTTCTTTACACCACTGTGCGATTTTTAGATGGTCTTCCACCGTATTCTGGATTTTTTTTAATTCTTTTTCATAATCTTCCGCGACCTGTCCATCTCGGGTAATGGAGGTGACCTCATCACCAGAAATGGTAAGATATATTCCGTCTCGGGTGACCATCCTGACTTTAGAAGTCTTTTCTTCTGATGTGGTACCGAAAACCCATCCAGAAATTTCGCCGCCATTTTTTAATTGGATTATATCCGCTGCCCACGTAAAATTTCCGTAAAATGAGGTGGTGAAGATACCCACGCCCAAAATAATTTTCTGAAGGATATTCCATTCAGGGCAAAAATGGTAGAATTTTATGATTTTTTTTATCATGGCTTTTTCTGTTTCACGTGAAATTTTGACTGACCGATAAATTCTGGAAAATCTGTAAATGTGTCATTACCGTAATCATGTTTTACTTTTTGTTTTATGAAACCCAGGAAGAAAAGATATTTGGCGCTAAAAGAATTTATCTTCATCTGCGAAAGGATGAGAAAATTTACTTTTTTGTTGAGGTAAGGATTTTAAAATCGCGGAAGCTAAACGTAAATCTTCCTGAGTCGTTATTTTTATATTTCGTGAGGAGCCTTCCACGACATAAACAGGGATTCCAGCTTTTTCAAAAAGTGTCGCGTCATCCGTAATCGTTTTTGAAAGCGTGCTGTCACTTTCTGTGTATACTTTTTCAAAAAGATCTCGCCTGAAAACCTGCGGCGTCTGCATATACCAGAGTCCGTCCCGGTTTAACGTTTCCAGGATTCTGCCGTCATCTGCTGCTGAATCCACTTCCAGATCATTCGTGTCAGGAATCAGATTTTCCAGCGTAAGCCGGGCTTCACTTCCTATTTTTTCAGCGGAACGCCCTTTCGCATTTCCTTTTACGCGTTTTATGGTGTCCCGGACAGGAATCGCCAGGCATGCTGCGTGATAATGCCGTGCCACGCGGAACACTTCCCGAATACGTTCTTGGGTAATGCATGGCCGGACGGCATCATGCACGGCGACATAATCACATGCCGGATCTATAAAAGGAATGGCATTTTTTATAGAATCACAGCGTTCTTTGCCACCATCCACCACGGTAATCCCGAGAATCATCGCGTCTGCCTGAAATCGGATGCCGAAATCCTCACGATCTTCGGGGGAAATCACCAAAATAACTTGTTTTACTTCGTCCATCTGTAAAAATGGACTGACCGCATGAAGCCAGACCGCGCGATCATCCAGTAAAGTAAATTGTTTTTTATGTCGGAGACCTTTAAATCGGGTACTTCTGCCTGCCGCGGGGAGGATTACACAAAACTGGTTCTTCATTTTAAGTATTTTCTGTATTTCTCACCATGAAACAGGGCGAGTTAAAATATGTATCTGTAAAAAATATTTTTTCGTTTTTTTGAGTTTTTTCGACAGTTTCTGATTTTATTTTTCTGGATTATTTTTGTTTCCTGAGCGTCATTTATCATCAGCCAGGTTTTTTCCATTATATTGGTTTCACTTTAAATTTCCGTTTTATGTGGCTCTGAACGCAGGCATTTTCAGCGAAGCAAAATGCCTGGGAAGCGAAAATTTATAGTGTATCGGGTATAAAAGGATCCTCTCCATGAAAATAAATGTGTATACCATATATTATATTATAATCATCTTTCGTTAAGGTTAAAGTCTTTTTTTGTTTTTTTTCTTAAAAAAACACCCTGGGGGGTTACGGAGAGCCTGAAATTCGCGTAAAATTCCCATATTCAGTATTTTTTATGGACGCAGTTTTCCTGCGCATAAATTTATTTTTCAGATATTTTGATTCCTTCTAAATTTAGACCCACAAAAATCGGAAATTTAAAGTGGAACCAGCATATGTTAAAATCCGCATTAAGGAATATCAGGTTTTGTTGGTATAAAGAACAGAGAGTTTACATTTTCTCCATTTTAGGAGTGTTCATATTCCAGTTTTTTTGAGATGTTTCCCATGAAACATTTCCCAGTAAGTAAAGTTTAACATGATGAATCATTTATTTTCACACTCTGCACTGACGGTAAAGGTGGGGCACAGCCCGGATCCTGACGACGCATTTATGTTTTATGCTCTGGCGAAAGAGGCGTTTCCCACACCAGGTTATCATTTTACGCACGATTTAGTGGATATCGAAACGCTGAATCACCGTGCGAAAGAAGGTTTTTATGAATTAACCGCTTTAAGCCTTCATGCATATGCATATCTCCATGAAAAATATATCCTCTGTCCCTGTGGAGCCAGTATGGGAGATGGTTATGGCCCTATGATCGTCGCGAAAAATATTTATACGCGCGAAGAATTACGAAAAAAAACGATCGCCGTGCCAGGCACTCTTACCACCGCTTTTCTCGCCTGCGGATTATATCTCGAAGCACCGTTTCATTTTGTTTTGGTACCTTTCGACGAAATTTTGGATGTCGTGGAAGCTGGCCACGTTCTTTCTGGTGAAAATGCCGGTCAGGAAGTTCATGCTGGTCTGATTATTCATGAGGGTCAGCTCACATATGAACGTCAGGGTTTAAAGTTAATCGTGGATACTGGCGCATGGTGGCAAGAAAAAACCGGCTTTCCACTTCCTCTGGGGGCGAATGGAATCCGGCGTGATTTAGGGGAAAATGTCATTCGTGACATTAATGATTACCTGCTTAAAAGTATTCGTTTCGGACTGGAACACCGTCAGCCTGCACTGGAATATGCCCTTCAGTATGGGCGGGGACTGGACACGAATCTGGCAGACCGTTTTGTCGGAATGTATGTAAATGACTGGACTCTCGATTTCGGTTCGCGTGGAAAAGAAGCGGTTTCTCTTCTTTTGAAACGTGGTTATGAGGCAGGGCTTCTTCCAGAACTGGTGGTGCCAGAATTCGTTTAAAAAATGAAATTTTAATATGGGCACATGATTTTATGTCCGAAGAAAAAATATTTTCGTCTTTCGGAATTTTGTCGCTCAAAATCCTCACCGTCTGCACGGTGCGAAGAAAAGAGACTTTTATGGAAGGCGAAAATATTTTACTTTTTTCTCCAAATTTTCCATTTTCCCAGAGGCAGGAGTGTTTCTTTTCGCATGCAGAAGACTAAAGTCTGGATAAAAAGTTTCCTGCTGCCATAAACAGGGGATAAAACCGTGGTATGCTCCCGGCATGTAAAAAATGCGGAGAAATCAGATTATATTTTCTATTTTTTATAAAAATGCAGGAGTGGACACATTTTGGGCCAAAAAATGTGTAAAATAAGAAAATGAGAAACCACAAATTTTGAGTGAGTTTTTCTGGAAAAAAGCATGCCCCGACGTTTTCTTTTTCATTTCAGCACGTGACCCAAGAAAATTCCTGAGGCGCAGAATTTTAGAGTGAGTTTTTCTGGAAAAGAGCATGCCCCGACGTTTTCTTTTTCTTTTCAGCACGTGACCCAAGAAAATCCCGGAGGCGCAGAATTTTAGAGTGAGTTTTTCTGGAAAAGAGCATGCCCCGACATTTTCTTTTTCTTTTCAGCACGTGACCCAAGAAAATTCCGGAGGCGCAGAATTTTAGAGTGAGTTTTTCTGGAAAAAAGGCGCGTTTTACTTACAAAATTTTTTATCGAAAAGGAATGCCGAAAGGTACTCTGGCGTTCTGTAAATCGTCACGTCATCATTTTCCATTTTATACTCTGGTTCCACATGAAATTTCCGTTTTTTGCGGATCTAAAAGCAGGCATTTTCAGCGAAGCAAAATGCCGAAGAAGCGGAATTTTATAGTGTATCGGGTAAAAAACGGGTATAAAACTGAAAATATAAAATACGTTACGGGAAGGTGTGCATTTATTTTCCCAAAACTTGGAATGACTGACGAAGAAATTTATTGAGGCCCGCTCGAAGCTTCTATACTCTCTATATACATGCGCAGACGTTCCACTTCATCTGTCACACTGCGCAGGCGAAGCATATTTTCCACACGTTTCAGTAATTCCAATTTATTTACCGGTTTACTCAGAAAATCGTCACAGCCAGCCTGGACTGCCCGCTCGATGTCCCCCAGTTCATTTAAAGCTGTGACCATTAAAATCATAATGCCAGACGTTTCGGCCGAGGTTTTTAATGTATGGCACACCTCAAAACCGTTTAGCTTCGGCATCATAATATCCAGTAAAATCAGATGCGGTTTAAACTCCGCCACTTTATCCAGCGTGTCTTGGCCGTCCACGGCGACAGCGATTTCGCAGTCTATTTCCGCTAAATAAATTTCCAGCAGCTCGACGTTCGTCATATTATCGTCGGCGATAAGAATTCGGCTTCTTTCTTCCATGTGTGAATTCTCCTTCTTTATAAATGAAAACTTATGAATGAAAACGGATTAAAGACGGACAATAATCCTCAGGTGCGTCGTACCCAAGTAAATTTAAAACGGTCGCGGCGACATTCGCCAGTCCGGGGTGCTCCACAGGAGCCATGAAATATTCGTTCTGATACTGAGGGTCAAAAATACAAAACGGTACGGGATTCAGCGTGTGGGCGGTTTTTGGAGTACGAATTCCCTTTTTTTCTGTCCACATTTCGTCTGCATTTCCATGGTCTGCGGTCACGATACAGATTCCGCCCAGCTCGGTGATGGCGTCTAAAAGCTGGCCCACCGCAGAATCCACCGTTTCCACCGCTTCGATGGTCGCTGCCAGATTACCAGTATGGCCCACCATATCTCCGTTCGGGAAATTCAGACGGCCAAATTTAAACTTTCCACTGCGCAGCGCGTCCAGCGTCCAGTCCGTAATCTGACGTGCTTTCATTTTCGGTGCTTTATCGAATTCGATTCGGTCCGAGGGAATTTCATCGTACAGCTCACAAGTTTCATTAATATATCCGGAGCGGTTTCCATTCCAAAAATAAGTCACGTGGCCAAATTTTTGAGTTTCACTCACGGCGAACATATTTACGTGTTCATGACAAAGATATTCACAAAAAGTGCGCTCAATTAAAGGTGGTGAGACGAGATAATTCGTGGGAATGTTCAGGTCACCATCATACTGCATGATACCTGCATAAAAAACTTTTGGGACGCGGACGCGGTCAAATTTATTAAAATCGGCACCGCCTTCAAAAGCCTGTGAGATTTCGATCGCCCGGTCTCCACGGAAATTAAAAAAGATAACGGCGTCTCCATCCTGAATCGTGCCGACAGGATGACCATTTTCGGTGATTACGAAAGGTTCCAGATACTGATCGGTGGCGGTTTCATCTTCGGCGTACATGGCTTTTACGGCGTCCGCGGCGGAAGAAAAAGGACGTGCCTTTCCGAGTACATGTGCCTGCCATCCACGTTCTACGATTCTCCAGTCGGCACCATACCGATCCATGGTGGTGATCATTCTTCCGCCGCCGCTGGCGATTCGGAAATCGGCACCGAATTCGGTGTTTATCTGCTGTAAAACGCGCTCTGTTTCTTGAATATAAGTTAAGGCCGATTTTTCAGGAACGTCACGTCCATCATGTAAAATGTGGAGACGGCAGATTTTTACACCTTCTCGGGCCGCTTCTTGAAGCATGGCGTATAACTGTGAGGTGTTCGAGTGAACATTTCCGTCGGAATGCAGGCCGATGAAATGGAGCGTGCCACCTTTTTTAGCCGTGGAAATGGCCTCTTTCCATACGTCTCCCTGAAACATGCGCCCGGAGGAAATGGCAGAATTTACCAGTTTTGCGCCCTGATCAAAAACGCGTCCGGCACCGAGAGCGTTATGTCCGATTTCAGAATTTCCCATATCTTCGTCGGAGGGCAGACCGACCGCTTTTCCATGAGCCTGAAGCTGGCAATAAAGTTTTGCGTTAAAAAGTTTATCGAGATTTGGTGTTTTGGCGAGAAAAACGGCATTTGAGTCGTCCTGGCGGCCGATTCCGATTCCATCCATAACGATTAAAAGCATGGGGCCTTTTCGGCCAGGAAAAAAAGCGTTTTTCTGAAGTGTAAGTGTGGACATGTGAATCCTCCTGGGGTTACGGGGGAATAAAATTTTATTCCTGATGCACTATAAATTTTCGTTTTCCTGTCTCCAGACAGGCGGGGCGGTGTTTTTATACCCGATACACGATAAAATCTGCTTCTCCGGCATTTAGTTTCGCTGAAAATACCTGTTTTCAGAGCCGCACAAAGCGAAATTTTAAAGTGGAACCAGTATGCTTTTCCCGCCCAGCAGCAGACTCAGGGGAAAATACCTCTGATTTCAGGGCTACATAAAACGGAGCGCAAAAAACGGAAATTTAAATCAAAAATAGGATAATATTTTTACAAAAATGAAAATCTAAATAATTATAGTCAAAAAAAAAGATTAGGGAAGGTGGTTATCCTGGCTCAGCATTAAATTTCTGCATGAATGGAAATGAAAAAATTTCCTTTGGAACACGGTGATACTGTTACAGATATATGTTATTTTACTGTACTGGTTCCGCATTAAATTTTTGTTTTATGCGGCTCTGGAAGCAGGCATTTTCGCGAAGCAAAATACTGAGGAGGCAGAAGTTTATGGTGTATCGAGTATAAAAATCCCGGCTTCTGGATGTGTAAAATGAAAAAAAGAGAAAAATCGGAAAGTATTTTTCACAAAAAAAACATATTTTTTCAAAATATTTTCAAAAAATGCCTGAAAAAAATGAAATTCTTATCCAGTTGACAGGCATTTCAGTGTTCGGTAAAATACAGATAAATATATTATGTGAACCACTATAAATTTTGGGGGTTACACACGGTATTTTTTGCGTTTTTATTTTCGTGGGATGTCTGTGTGTATGCGGATATGTGCTGAAGCCATTTTAAATTCCCAAATTCCCGTTTTGTGCGGCTCTGAAAACAGGTATTTTCCGGGAAGTATACTGGTTCCATTTTAAATTTCAGTTTTTTACGGTTCTAAAAGTAGGCATTTTCCGCGGAGCAAAATGCCGGAGAAGCGAAAATTTATAGTGTATCGGGTATAAAAAATACTGGGGACGTGAAAATTTATAGGGTGTCGGATATAATACGCTCTTTTTCACTTTCAATTTTTGTTTTGAGCGTTTTATGTGGCTCTGAAAGTAAGTATTTTTTGTTCCCCGGCTGCCGGCAGGGAATAAAGACTCTCGGTTTCGGTGGCTGCATAAGGCAGAAATATGTGGCGGTGTAAGATATAAATATACGACTGTATAAGATATGTAAATGTAAAATAAATTGGTATATGGCATTTTTGTAAATTTAGGAAAAGTTTTATGGCAAATATTCTGGACGGAAAAAAAATATCACAGGTCATGCGGGAAGAAATCACCCAGGAAACAGCTGCGTTCATAAAGGAAACGGGAATTACACCGTGTCTGGCGGCGATTCTGGTGGGAGAAGATCCTGCGAGTCAGGTTTATGTGCGAAATAAGGAAATCGCGTGTGGGAAGGTGGGGATTAAAAGTCAGTTATTTCGTCTGCCTGGACAGACCACCCAGGAAGAATTGCTTGAGCTGGTGGGAAAATTAAATAAGGAAGAAACGGTTCACGGAATTCTCGTGCAGTTACCGCTTCCAAAACAGATATGTGAGCAGGCGATTTTAGACAGTATCGCGGAGGATAAAGATGTGGATGCGTTTCATCCCGCGAATGTCGGGAAGATTTTACAGGGCAGGCCGCGATTTTTACCGTGTACTCCTGCGGGAATTCAGGAAATGCTGATGCGTTATGAGATTCCCACTTCAGGAAAACATGTCGTGGTGCTGGGGCGCAGTGAAATTGTGGGAAAGCCCATGGCGGCGATGATGGTTCAAAAAGCGGTCGGCGCGGACGCGACAGTTACGGTCTGTCACAGCCGTACGCAAAATTTATCGTCGGTAACACGCCTGGGTGATATTTTAATCGTGGCGATCGGCCGGGCAAATTTTGTGACGGCGGAAATGGTGAAGCCGGGCGCGGTGGTGGTGGACGTGGGAATTAACCGCACGGAGGATGGACTGGTGGGAGATGTGGATTTTGCTTCGGTGCAGGAAGTCGCGTCGGCGATTACTCCGGTGCCTGGTGGTGTGGGGCCATTAACGATTACCATGCTTTTAAAAAATACACTAAAGGCGGCTCAGCAGAGAGTCGGGATGAAATGAATCGTTTCAGAGACAGGTTTACGAGGATGTTTCAGAGGATGAAAGAGATATGGTAGGGTGTGTGATTTTACTGGCGCACTCTTATACTGGTTCCACTTTAAATTTCCGTTTTGTGTGGTTCTGAAAGCTGGCATTTTCAGCGAAGCTAAATGCCGGTGAAGCGGAATGTTATTAGTGTATCGGGTATAAATTTCCATTTATGGGATTACAAAAATATGTGTTTCATGAAATACGAAATGTCGGTATGCCTGTCGGCTGGAAGGAGAAGCAAAAATTCATAATGTATCGGGTATAAAAATGTTACGGCACAAAATCATAGGAATCGGAGAGATTTTATGTGATATTTTTCCGGAAGCACGCTGTCCGGGCGGTGCACCGATGAATTTTTGTTATCACATAAATCAGCTTGGGCATGAGGGCATTCTTCTTTCTGCGATTTCTGAAGATAAAATCGGGCAGGAATTACATGATTTTTTGGTGTCACACGGTCTGTCCACGGAAGGAATTCAGACGCAGTCAAAATATCCCTCAGGTCAGGTGCTGGTGGACGTGTCTGAGCCGGATAATCCGAAATATGAGATTTTAGAGTCGGTGGCCTGGGATTATTTAAAACTTTCGAAAACGTATCATAAATTAATGAAAAGTGCGTCGGCGATTTATTTTGGTACGCTCAGCCAGCGAAATATTAATTCTCGTGTGGTGATTCATCAGATCCTGGATGAGGCGCCGCCAAAATGTTTAAGAGTTTTTGATGTAAACTTAAAACAGAAATTTTATACTCGGGAAATTATCGAAATTTCTTTTTTGAAGGCGAATATGGTAAAAATGAGTCTTCCGGAAACGTATAAAATCGCGAAATTATTAAAATTTGAGGGGGAGCACTCTCCGGAAAAAATTGGAAAATGGCTGGCTTCTGCGTATAATATTCAGAAAATCGGTATTACGCTGGGGGAGGACGGCTGCCTGTTAATTGAGCGTACGCCGGGCGGAATGCACTTTCTCACGGAAAAGATTCCTGGCAGAAAAGTAAAGGTATGTGATGCGGTGGGCTGTGGTGATGGATTTACGGCAGCGTGGGTTTATGGTGTTTTGGAAAACTGGGAATTACGGAAGCAGGGAGAATTCGCGAATTGGCTCGGCTCCCTGATCGCCACGCGGCAGGGAAGCTGTTTTCCATATTCGCCTAAAATGCGCGAAATTATTCAAAAATTGACCATGATGGAATGAGTGTGTTTTTTCAGAAAACCGAAAGGCACGAAAACCAGTTAGGGATCTGCGCCGTTACGTCATGAAATCTCTCCGTGACGTCAGCAGGTGATTTACCGATACTCTATAAATTTTCGTTTTTCCGCATTTTTTGTTTTACGAAAAAGACCTGTTTTCAGAACTCCATAAAACGGAAATTTAAACGAGAACCATAAAATATTCAGTCAGTCGAAAATAGAATTCGTAGGACTAAAAAAGACATAAAAAATGTTTATGTTTTTAAAGGAAAGGAGTGCTTATGAAAAAGTATATTCATTTAGGGAGTGGCGTCTTAATGCTGATGGCATTTTGCATCAGTATTTTTTTTGCAGATATTTTATTTGCACCGCCGCACATCGGGGGTGGGGCGCGTCCTGGTGCCGGAGCGCGTCCGAGTATCGCGAAACCGCAGATTCATCCCAGTGTGAATCCTCGAAGTGCGAAACCGAATTTTAATCCCCAAAAATTTAATACACAGTCTCTGAATAAACATTTTGATCAGAATCCTCTCACTGGCAGTAAGATTCATCCGAAAGCGGATAAGCCGAATTTTAATTTTGGAACGCAGTATAAACCGGAGGTGCCGATCAGTTCACATCACCGGGTGATGCCGCAGGAAAAAACACCCGCGGATGGTCGGAAGCCGGAGAAGGTGCGCCCTTCTCAGACGCCGGCGATAACTCCGGGGAAGCCGATTCGAGTGCCGGGAAAACAGGAAAAACTTTCACCCGGGGATAAAAAAATTGGACCTGGCGGTAATTTATCTCGTTTTATGGAAAAGAATAAAAAAACACCGGGCTGGGATCCGAAAGATGGATTTAGTCCGTCCGTTCCGCGTCCTAAATGGCAGGATATGGCACCGAAAGAAATCGATCATTTTCGGCAGAAATGGCATAATGCGGTAACGAAGCATTCTTGGAAGGAGCCGGATTTTCATAAATATGACGCGTGGGGAGATAAATATCGGGAACACTGGAAGAATAAGTATGATCCGGGGCATCATCCCCCGAAACCCGGCCCACACCCCCCGAAACCTGGGCCTGTCGGGCCTCCTCCCTTTACACCAGGCTGGTGGGAGCATCATCATTTTGTCGGTCCCTGGTGGAGTTATCATTTTGCATGGAATGATCATCCGTGGAGATACTGGTGGACGGTGCCCGTCTGGAACAGCGTTCGGATATGGTTTTCTCCGTGGGGATGGCAGGCTCCGTATTATTATGTGTATGGAGATGGCGGAAACGTGATTTATGCACAGGGAGATGTATATGTAAATGGGCAGAACGTCGGCAGTGAAGCGGAATATGCGCAGAGTGCGGCGGAGCTGGCGACAGTGGATATTCCGGATGATCTGGAAGATGCTCCTCAGCAGGATTCCTCCTGGATGCCTCTGGGGGTATTCGCTCTGCTGGAGGAAAAAGATGCGCAGGAGACAGATTATGCCATTCAGCTGGCGGTAAATCAGGAAGGCGTGCTCAGTGGAACATTTTTTAATCAGAAGACGAATAAAAATTTTCCCATTCAGGGACGTGTGGATTCTGAAACACAGCGTGTCGCGTTTATTATTCAGGGCGCCGATGATACTGTTTTTGAGACAGGGATTTATAATCTGGTTCAAAAACAGACTTCCATTCTTGTCCATCTGGATAAGAATGAGACGAAAACGGCATACCTGGTGCGTTTAGAAGCCCCGGAAGACGAGTCGGGCGCGGCTACTTCGGTTTTACAGTGAAATGCCTTTTTCGGTGGCCGTGAAATGGGCCGTGCCTTTCTTAAGAAACGGTACCGCCTGGTGGGCAGGAACGAAATGGAAGGGAGCATGGTGTTTTCCGCAGATGCTTCTTTCCGTGTCAGCCGGAATGGAAATGTAAAGTGAAATCTGGCATGGCATAAAAATAGAAATGATTTTTTGTCATGCCGGATGCATGAATACCGGTTCTCGTTTTATACGGTTTCCACTTTAAGTTTCCGTTTCGTGCGGTTTTAAAAGCCGGCATTTTCGGGAAGCCTGCTGCTGGGGCGCGCAAAATGCCTGCCTGTCAGCGGACAGGAGAAGCGGAAATTTACAGTTTATCGGGTATATACTGGTTCCAATTAAAATTTCGTTTTGTGCGGCTCTAAAAGCAGGCTTTTTCAGCGAAGCAAAAAAGCCGGGGAAGCTAAATTTTATAATGTATCGGGTATAAATTCCGTTTTCACGAGAACACGGGTACCGTGTGGTGCTTAGCTCTGACGGCGGTTTAAAAGCGGAAATCCAAATTTGTAGGAATATAATTTTCGTTTCGTGCGGCCCTAAAGGCAGGCATTTTCAGCGAAGCAAAATGTCGGGGAAGTGAAATTTTTTATAGTTTATCGGGTATATAAAATTAGAAAAAAGGAGAAGAAAAATGGAGCTTTTTGAGGCGTTTCAAAAAAGGTTTAGTTATCGTGGAGATTTTGCGGATGTTCCGGTGCCGAGGGAAGATCTGATAAAAATTGTGGAGGCAGGGCGTATCGCGCCGACTGCGTGTAACTGTCAGCTTCCGACTTTTGTTATCGTGGATGATCCGGCTCTGATCGAAAAAATCGCAGCACTTTCCCCACAAAAAATGTTTCAGACGGCGAAAGCGGTTATTGCGTGTGTAAGTTCGGCAGAGGCGGTCTTTCAGGGGAAGAGTTTTTATCCGGAGGACTGTGCCGCGGCGGTAACTCAGATGTTATTAGCCGTGACAGCTTTAGGATATGCATCGGTATGGGTGCAGGGTTTTTTGAAAATCGGTGATAATGCAGAGAAAATCGGGGAGTATCTGGGAGTGCCCGCCAGTCATAAAGTTCAGATTTTACTGCCCCTGGGCGTTCCTCTGACAGAGGGCGGTCAGCCGGAGAAAAAACCCTGGGCGCAGCGCGCGTCTTTTAATCGGTACGAACTGTGATCTTACCGTCTGGACAAACAAAAGCTATTTTTTACGCTGTTTCTCCCTTTATACCCGATACATTATAAAATTCAGCTTCACCGGCTTTTTTGCTTCGCTGAAAAGCCTGCTTTTAGAGCCGCACAAAACGAAATTTTAAATTGGAACCAGTATAAATTTCCAGTGTTCTCGGCGCAAAACGTCGGTATTTTCAGTAAAAGTAAAAAATCCGGACTGTCGGCAAATGGCGAACATGAAAATATATAATGCATCGGGTATAGAAACCGCTACCTTTTTTTAACCCTTTTCCTTTTTCTTTAGGCCAGGCAGCAGCCAAGGACGTTCTGAGATGGGCAATTTACGGGCGTTAACCATATCCTCTTCGGTTTTTATGAGTGTCCTCGCGGCTTCTATGTCTGCTCCTAAAGTCAGAAGTTTTTCTTCAAGCTCTTTCAAAATGACGGATTTTTGCAAATCTTCATCTCTTTCCAGCTGTAAGTATGCTAAGACCATATCAAAAGCTGGCAGTGGGGCTACGTAATAAATATCGAATCCCGCATTCAAAAACAAGAGAAAAAATTTCACATCTTTTTCCTTACCGGTATCCCACTTCATCAGTATGTCAAAGGTGGTCTGTCCTGTCGGATTTTTATAATTTGGATCCGCGCCTGCCTCCAGAAGAAGCTGAATGCATTCCAAGCGATGTTCATAATATCTTTTATACGATTCCATTAATAGACTATCCGATGCATTCTTATAATAAATTTCGTTCGGGTCCGCACCAAACGCCAATGCGTCACGAAGCTGATACGGCGGCACCGATTCCGCGTGCGACACACCACTAACTTTAGCCATCAGGGCATGAAAACAAATATGTTTTTCGCATATCATACGCAATACAGAACCATTCATTCCCACCGGCGCACGTAGTCTATCACTACCACGTGCTTCCGTGTGCGTAATCTCCACGGGAACATTCGGATCCGCGCCAAGCTCCAACAAACAGCGAAACGTTTTGTGATCCGCCAGCAGCGCCCACACCAACGGCGTGACGTTCATCAGCCCTTTTGCGTTCACGTCCACTCCTTTTTTGACGCAGGCTTTAATCGTATCCAGGTCATCATATTCGATCGCGCGAATCAGTTCTAAGACATCTGAATCCTTAAAAAACAGTTCGCAATCCCAGTTCCACTTTTCATAAATCGGATTCCTGTATCGTGCGCCAGACAGGTCGGACATAGGCAGGTTTTGAACGATAAGAGTCACCAAAAGGATACTCAAGATTATATTACAAATAATGATAATTTGATTATAACGCATATCTTGTTTCTCCTGTTTTAGCATGAAAGACTGAACCAGGGTACGTTCTGGTCTGCCGCATATCGAACTCCGGAATACCCCCCCCCACACCACCGGAGTCTTCGCCGCTTCTGATGCCGTCTCTTCTTTTGAATTTTCAGTTTTCTTCACAGCAGGAGGCAGCCAAGGCCGTTTGGAGGCTGGAAAATCTCGGGCTTTGTATATCTCTTCATCTGTTTTTAAGAGTTTCCGCGCGGTTTCTAAATCCGCTCCCAGACTCAAAAGTTTTTCTTCAAACTCTTTCAGTCCGACAATTTCTTGCGAATTTCTCCGCCTCGCTTTCATTTTTCCCCACGTTACTTCCGTGGTAATAGCAGATACTCAACCGTTCCTGAGCCAACACACATCCCAAGTCTGCGGATTTATGAAGCATTTCGATCCCATCGTAGACATTCTCTTCGCCTCCGATCCCGTC
The DNA here is from genome assembly GCA_030527015.1 of Planctomycetia bacterium. GTDB lineage: Bacteria > Planctomycetota > Planctomycetia > Pirellulales > Thermoguttaceae > RGIG3701. Next base: position 2 of record JAUNBR010000052.1, on the reverse strand, counting down.
TA
>JAUNBR010000119.1 GCA_030527015.1 Planctomycetia bacterium | reverse complement strand
CGTACATCGGATATAAAATTCATCACCAACACAAATTCCGAAAAAACTCTAGTGCCTTCCGCAGGGTTACACAAAAAAGAAAAAAAGAGTCGGGAACTGATACACATAAAAATACACGTTACGCAGCACGTTTTAACATGTACAGACCCAATAAAAATACGACCAGATTCGGAATCATAAGAGTCATGGGCACCACATCTCCCTTTTTTGCTGCAGAAGTCAAAAACATCATCGCAGGATAATAAAACACTAATAAAGGCAAAAGAGATGAGGCCACTAGCTGCAGCGCCCCCTGGTTACCCTTCCAAACAGCCAGAGGCGCAGCGACGATCGCAAAACAAAAACAGCTCAGGCCAGCAGAAATTCGTCGGTAAGGCTCCAGTTTCGCGATACGAATGGCTCTTTGGCAAGAATATATCTGCTCATGATAATGGTTCCACTGAGCAGAAGAGAAATCAGAAAAATTCCCTAAAATCAGCTGCTGTGTCGCCGCTAAAGACATTTCAGATCTCAAGCGCTGAATTTCTTCCTCATTTTCACTAATAAGTTTCGGTAAATCCCATGTGGAAGTATATACCGCACGCTGGTTTTTGCGAGAATTAAAAAATGGAATCTCCGAAAGAGGAATGATCACAATTTGCTGCTCCGGAATTCGCACATCTCCACCTTCCTGTAAACCCGTGTGGACATCTGAAAATGTAATTTTTAGCACTCCATTTTTATAATCCTCTGGAGAATACAGATTCTCCATGGCGTTTCGCTGCCCACTTTCTGGATTCCACAATTCATTCATCTGCCCCACTTCAATCGTCGCTTCACGTGCAGAAATAGTAAATGGACGTCCCGCAGAATCATCTTTTCTGGTAATCAGCGGTTCACGCAAAATTTTACCATCCACAGAAACTACAGAAAGCACGATATTTTCACCTTCCAGCATAATCGATTTCTGTGGTCCACTGAGCTGACCATATAAAATATCCTGGGAGGCAGAAAGGAATACCCGCTGCGTCTGTGCCATGCCCCAAGATGCACTCAGATCATACATCAGAAAAGTATAAAAACTCAAAATGAATCCGATAATCAGAGCAGGTATAATCACTCGAATAGAAGAAATCCCGCAGGTCTGTAAAGCTGTTATTTCCCGAGAAACTTTCATCCGGGCATATACCGTCACCAGAGTCAGAAGAACGACCAGCGGAACCGCAAAATACTGAGAAAATGGAAATACATACGGAATAAGCATGGGAATTTTTCCCACGGGAAGCTGTAAATCCAGCGCCTGTAAAACGACTCCAATAATGATAAAAAAAATGGTCAGAGAAATCTGAAATAACAGAAACGTGGAAAAAATTTCAAAAATTACCCGGCGAAAAATAATATTTGTTCTTAAAAATGGCTGGCCATGCGTGGGCATACGGTCTAAATCTCCGAAAAAAATAATCTAACTCTGGTCTATTTTCAATTTCCGTTTTATGAGATTATAAAAACAGGCTTTTTCTGCGAGCAAAAATGCTGGAGAAGCGGAATTTTATAGTGTATCGGTATAATAGTAAATCGAGTACCATGCAGACTCTGCCTAAAATTTAAATTTGTACAGTCCTAATGGCCGACATTTTCAGCGAAAGTAAAATTCAGGAAAGATGCAATTATAGACTCTCCGACCTAAACGTACGCACCTCTCAAAATCAAAACAGGAAAAACTATTAACGCATACTCCAAACATCCTGCCAAATTGTACCTGCCCATGAAAGCCCCACACCGAAACCCAAAAGTGTCGTCATCATTTTAGGATTTATCATACCACGTGTACGCATTTCCTGAATTAAAATAGGAAGTGTCGAACTGACCGTATTTCCGTAATTTTCCATTAAAACAGGTACTTTTTCTGGGGGCACACCAAGACAATTTGTCAGCCCTTCCAACATTTTTCTCGTGGCCTGATGCATTAAAAAAAGATCGATCTGATCCAGAGTCATCGAAGCCTTTTCCAATAAATCCTGCATCAGAGGGGGAATACTGCTGACAGTAAATTTCATAAGCTCCGCGCCATCCATATATAAACTGCTGGCCCACCGCCGCCGATGACGCGGCTTTATCGACAAAGATTCCGGACGAACACCGCGTCCATACGCAATTAACGTATCCGCGCCGCTACCATCCGTCCCAACAGAAAACGCATGAAGACTCCGCTCATCTCCAGCTTCCACGAGTGTCGCTGTGGCCGCGTCTCCAAAAATAGTGCGTAATGACCTGTCTCCCCGATCTATATATTTCGTGTAAGCTTCCGAGGTAATCAAAAGAACACGTTTTGCCACTTCCGTACGAATTAAGCCATCAGCAAGACACAGCCCGTAAACATAACCTGAACACCCTAAATTATAATCTAAAGCTCCCGATGTAACCCGCATTCCCAGCTTATTCTGTAAAATACACGCCGTGGTGGGAAGTGGATAATCCGGTGTCTGTGTACATAAAAGAAGAAAATCGATACTTTTAGGATCTATATTATTCGTCGTCAGTAATTCCGAACCAGCAGAAAAAGCCATATCTGAGCAAAATTCATCAGCTGCCGATATATGCCGGGCATATACTCCAGTTTTTTCGTAAATTTCGTCCACATTCCATTCAGGAAATTCTTTTCTTAAATCTTCGATATTTTCATATTTTTGAGGAAAATAAACCGAGATCGGGCCGATGGTCGCATATTTCATTCTATAATATTCCTAAAATTTTCCATTAAAATTATAACAAAAACTCTTATAACCATGATTCTCATTTAAATTTCCGTTTCGTTCAGCTCTGAAACAGACATTTTTAGCGAAACAAAAATGCCAGAGGAGCGGAAATTTAAGATAAAAACAGAGTATACTTCGCTAAAAATGATGCTTCCCTGACCACGCAAAGCAAAATATTTAAAGAAATACTCTCCACGTTCTCCCTAAATATTTATTATGAGGAACGCTGTTATAAAATTTTAAAATAAAACCGTATATAATTTACACTGATTTCGTTTTCCGGTCAATCCATTTATTAAAAATTTTTATAGTTTATACTGCATTTACTTTAAAATTTACATTCATTTCATGCTCCGGTCAAGCATCCATTAAAAATTTATGTTTTAAAAATCTCATAATTTTATATCCGATGCACGATAAATTTCCGCTTCCTCGGCATTTTTGCTTCACTGGAAATACCTGCACTCAGCTCCTTATAAAACAGAAATTTAAAAGAATGTATGTTTATATCACCTAATGAATAACACACGAATATTTTAATTTTCACTTTTTTTCTCTTGACGCTTTACCATTTTTTATATACACTGACACCGGTTTTCATTTCCATCTCTGTTCGGCGGGAAGATATGTTTACCGTGCAAAACGCATTAAAATGAAACATAATTCATTATAATCCTTCAAATTTTTTTAGTATTTTCTTTTGTTTTTTCAAAAAATCACAAAATGCTGAAAAATAAACTTTCATGTACTAAAACAAAAGTAGTTATTTCCTCGAAATTTTAAAAACGGAAACTGGAAATATGTGGAAAAACACTTACCTTTTTAGCATTTTTATTCTTTTTTTCAGCATATTTCATACAAATTCCGCTGTTTCACAGGTCTGGACATCCACAAAAGTCGTAGGCCCTTTCGTCTGCTGGGGAAATTTTGATTTATCGAAAGTCGAACACGAACTGGCCGCTCTGGAAGAAGTACACATCCAGCTTTCTCGTTCACTAAAACTGCCGGCCATTCAAGAATGGATCGAAGTGTACGTTTTTGACGGAACCGATTCTTGGAAACATTTTTTACGTGAAAATTATCCCCACGTTTCTTATCGTCGTGCATTATTCATTAAGAAAAAAGGCCACCGCTGCCAACTTTTTGTATGTAAAACAGAGGACTTTTTAATTGATATTCGTCACGAAGGAACTCATGCGCTGCTGGATTCCTCGGTTTCAGGTGTACCTGAATGGCTGCATGAAGGACTGGCCGAATATTTTGAAGTAAATCCGAATGTCCGACTTACTGGAACAGAGTGGTTTTCTGCCACTCAGCGAAATGCTCGTTTCGGAATAAGCCGAAACTTATCTTCTCTGGAAAAAATAACGGACGGCATGTCCATGACAAATAAAGATTATCGTGATGCTTGGGCATGGGTAAATTTTCTTTTGAACGGTCCACCGGAAGTCCGTTCTGTTTTGGCGGAAACGATCGCCGACTACGCAAAAGGAGATGTGAAAATGCCTGTCAGTGAACGCATAAAAACAAAAATCAAGAATCCAGATGGCGCACTGCGCGAATTTTACCGGAATCTGAAAAAAGAGAAATAATTTTTGGTGCAGCTCATTTTCCTGTTTATCTCCGATGCATGATAAATTTTCACTTCTCCGGTATTTTATCTTGAAGCACGATAAATTTCCGATCCTTCGGTATGTTTTACTTCGCTAAAAATGTCTGCGTTCAGAGTCACTCAAAACGGGATATTTAAAGAAGAATCAGATATATTTTTATAAATTGCTAAAAATTTCAAATTTTCTTTCTTGACTTACACGGCCGGCCTGGTATAATCACTGGTATATTCTGGCTCTCCTTTAAATTTCCGTTTTGTGCTGCTTTTAAAGCAGGCTTTTTCAGCGAAACGAAAATGCCGGAAAGTGGAATTTATCGCGCATCGGGAATAAAACCAGCATACACACAAAAAAAACAGTTTCGTTACACTCTGAAAGAAAAGGAATGACAAAAGTCCAAGAACAAAATATCTCCGATTTTCTTCAGATTATAAATTCGGGAAATCTTCCTGTTTTTTGTAAGGTCTCCTCTTCATTAAAACTGGAATTTCATAACGTTTCCTGGAATCAGTACTGGCACAGTATTTCGGAAAAATCTTTTTCTGAAAGCGAAGAATTGGCACAATTTGAACGATCTTTTCGAAAGTACATTCAGGAAAAATTTTCCGCGCCGTCTGTCAAAGAATACTGTCTTGCTTTCTGGCGTTTACTGAAATGTACTTTAACTCTGCACCAAAAATCACCGGAAAAATATTCTAGAATTTTAAGTGCCGTCACAGGTTTCGGTACTTTTGGAATCGGATTTTCGCCTGAAAAATCCTTAGCGGCCGGTGTTTTTAATTTAATTCACCCGGTCTACCAAACATCCAAAATTCAGAAGCCTTCTCATCCAGAATCCGCCAAATATTTACCTTTAGTTTCTCCTCATTCACTTTTCGGAAAACAGTCCGCCTCCCTCTTTTATTATTATCGGCAATTAGCTTTTGGTTTTCGGCCGGATGCTCGATTTCTTTTGTATCCGTCGGTAAATCAGGATGATCGATTTTCCAGTTTTGAAGCTCTGCATTTTTTTACTCAGGGAATCCATCCGAAAAAAGACACGCATGTTTTATCGCGCGCCGCGTGGCTTTCTCGGTTAATCGACTCCTCTTCTGAAAGAAAAAATAATGCGGATAAATCGTTTCGAGTACTGGACATCGGAGGCGGTACGGGACAATTATTTCGTAGCATCATCGAAACGATCGAAAAAAGAAAGCCCAATTTTTTTCAAGATAATTCGATCGAATGGACCCTCGTCGAACGTCCTGGCATCAATTACCGACCACATGTTTCTCGCTCATTATTTTTCAAGAAAATCCACAAAATATACTCATGCCATTTTAAAATTCAGTTTTCGCCTGCGACAAGATGAAACTTTTCAT
>JAUNBR010000003.1 GCA_030527015.1 Planctomycetia bacterium | reverse complement strand
CAACTCCTTCCAGAACGGGTTGAGAAACTCGATTCGCGTTTCCGTTTCGTTGTAATTTGGCGACTTGTACTGCGCGATGTTTCGCTTGAATTTGAGTACCAGACTTTTGATGGTTTGCGAAGCGGACATGGTTTCTCCATAAATGATTTGTATTTGTTGGTGTTTCGGAAGAAATGTGAATGAATGATGAAAGGACGTCTTGATGTGGTAAAAAAACTATTTGAAAATACTTATTTTTTCCATCGCGGCGCGCAGGCGGATGAGGTCCCAAGGCATGTATTCTGCAAAAGTGAAGCCGACGATTTCGGAGATTTTTTGCAGCTCGACGAGAATTTCCGTGACGCGCGCCAGCGTCATTGTTCCCGTGGCGTAATCGACTGGGCCTAAACCAGGTTCATTGTAGAGCACGGAGCGAAAATCGGTTGCTGTGAGGACGTCCACGTCGAAATGGACCGCCAGCTTTTGAATCTGATTTTTCTTTAGCCAAAGATGAAGTTTTTCACGATTTCCGTTCGCCTCTTCCGGGGTCATGTAGGCCAGGGCGCGCTTTGCTACGTATTCCTTTTCGTGAGGAAGCATTTTGTCGGCAATGATTCCGACGTAAAAAATTTTCTCGGGCGAAAATGGATGCTCGACGATTTCGCTTAGCCGTGGCGCGCCGTCACCGAGGAGGTTTCCGAGAACCATCGCGTGCTCGTTCGAGAAGATCTCGGGCGTGGAAATGTCGGGATGCGCGTCGATCCACAAAATCCCCAGGCCTGGATAACGGTGGTGGAGATAGTCGAAAGGTGCTTGCGAAACCGAACAGTCGCCGCCGAAAGTAATGACGCGGGCAGGCTGTTTCTCCATCAAAATTTTTCGTGCGGCCAACTGCTGCCGGATGATGGCGGCCTGCGCGAAAACGCCGTCCTCCGTTTTCTGCGGGGCGGAAAAATCCGTGTCGACAGGTACCTCTGCCGTCTCGTGGTTTTCGCCTTCAGGCGCGATGATGGATAAAATCGAAGCGCCAAAATGGTAATTTTTGTTAATCCCTCCTTGCCATTCAGGGAAAAGCAGACGCAGCGTGAGATCATTTTTCATACGTGTTCCTCCTTTGTGTGAGTAATTTTTTATACAGGCTTCCCTGTAAATTCCATTTTGTGGGGTACTGAACGCGGATATTTTCAGCGAAGCAAAATTCCGGGGAAGCGGAATTTTATAGTGTATCGGGTATAAATGTTCTTATCATATAATTTCCTCAAAAACTTCCGATTTTTCCAGCTCTTTTGCCTTTTATCTTAATTAATTTATCTTGATCAATTTTCGGTCAATATAACTTTTCACGGCCAAGTCGATCGTTTCGAGGCAAGAATATTTCGGCTGATACTCCAGTAGTCGGCGCGTCTTTTCGATACTGAAAACGCCGCTGCGGGTAAGATGGTAATAAGAGTGCTCGCACTGCTGGGCATTTCCCACGTATTCGCACCACTGGGGCCAAGGGAGAAATCGAATTTTCGGCGCGTGCCCGAAATATTCATACAGATGTTTGGCGAAACCATAAAGGGTGATATGAGTTTCTGCCTCTGCGTCAAAAGATTCGCCCATGGCCTGATTACGGTGCCGGACAGCTAAAAAGAAGACTTGCGCCACGTCATATCCATGCACGTGGTGAAGGATCTCTTGCCCGAAGTTCGGCAGCGCGATTTCCTTCCCGTCGGCGATGTCCTGAAACACTCGCGTCGAAGTGTTACCCCAAGGATTAATGATCGTCCAGCCAGGGCCGGAAATCTGCCCGGGCATGATGATTGTCGCAGGAAATCCGTTTTGCCGATACTGCTCCTTCAGGTATGTTTCACTGGCGAACTTATCTTTTCCGTAAGCGTCCAGCGGCTCTTTACGAAGATCGTCTGGATCCAGAGGAATCGTCTCCGCCATTCCGTGCGCCCAACAGGAGGAACAGTAAAGATAATGGGAAAGCCGAGTGCCCTGAAAGGCATTCACAATTTTCTTTGTGTCCTGGAGGTGAAAGTTCACCAGGTCGACGATAATATCAGGCTCTACCGTCGTGAGTTTCTGGATAAAGTCTGGGTCATCTCTGTCCAGGAAAACTCGTCGCGCCTTGTCCCAAGCGGGGTGAGGCTCGTAAGGCATGGACATTCCTCGAGTGATGGCGATGGTTTCGTAACCCGCGCTGACGAACATGGGAATGAGATACGTGCCGATATGCCCTGCGGCACCAATTACAACAACTCTCATTTATTTTTTCCTCCTTTCGCGTTTCCTTCCATGTTTTTCCGGTGGATTTTACTGCACTTACTTTAAATTTCCATTTTGTGGGGTACTAAACGCGGATATTTTCAGAGTCACGGAAACTGAAAATGAAAAGTAGAATTAGGGTTTATAACGATAAATTCTCCCACAGTCGGCAGGAATCGGGGCACCGTCCCATTTATAGGTTTTCATGTCTCGCTTATACCGTGCGCCTAAACCGAAATAAAAATCCTTTCCTGCCACGGCGAAGGAACGGGCAAATTGTGGTGCCCGAAAATGAAACAGGGGCTTAAAATGCACGCCGTCCTTAGATTTCCAAATTTGGTTGGTGTATTCTTTTGTCTCGGCGGTAGGCTCGGCCGGCGAGCTGGTGAGAAGGTAAACCGCGTTTTTATTCGCGAATAAGTCTTCTGCCCGAGTGTTTTCAGGAAGAGGAATCTGGACGGCTTTAAAATGATTGCCTTTTGGATTTTCGGCGCTAAAAAGGAAGTGGTCTTTTCGGGTGGCGATATAAAGAACGCGATTTTTATACTTACACGTTTTCGTGATCGAAACCCCGAAAATTATTCGGTGTTCAGGCTTCGGCCTCTGTCCATTAGGAAGCACAAAGGTTTTCTGTAAATCAGGAAAAAGTTCTTCGCAAGAGATTTTCATCGCGTCGAAGTCCTTTTTTTTAGGATTATAGACGTTCATTTCGGAGACAAAATCTTCCCCTTCAACCAAAAAATTAAAAGCACGAACGCTAAATAACCGCTTGGGAAATCGCAAAAACGCAGTGGTTCGAATATCTTTCAGCCCCATTTCACGCAGCACCATGGTTTTCCCTCTGTCCTCGGAAATGGCGATTCCGTATCCGCAGCAGAAAATTTTTCCGTCGAACTCGGTCATGTCAAAATTATGAATGCCTTTTGGCATCGTGCGCACGACCTCCCATTTTCCGTTAGGGGTTCTTCGGTAAAAATTCCCAAGCTCCCATCCCTGCCGCGGATCGATTCCTGGGGCATAAAGTAAACCGTCAGAAAAGATTTTAAAATTGTCCAGCTGCTCGTCCGGTAAACCTTTCTCCTCGGTCACAAACTTTTTGCTTTTCGTGTCGAACGCGATAACGGGAACCGGTCCTGCGTTGGCCGCCGGCGGAGAATTGTCGTATCCGCCGCAGCCGAGATAAATCCTTCCACGATACGGAATCATGTCCCAGATATTTCGTGCGTAGGCCATTTCCCCGTCTGGATAACGCTCCTTGTGGGGAATGCCCAGATCTTCCAATTTGTCAGTAATATCCTCGTCAGCCCAACAAAATGAAACGGAAAATACTACAAAAAATACATAAAATAAAAATGAAAAATTTTTTGCCATCTCCAAAAGTCCTTTCTCATGATCCGTAATAAATTTATGACTACTTATGAAAACACCACACTTTTTAAGGTTTTGTGCTCCATGCACCGAATCATACCCGATGCACGGTAAATTTCCGCTTTCCCGGAATTTTACTTTTCACGGAAAATGCCTGCTTCCAGAACCGCGTGAAATGGAAATTTAAGGGAAAATCAAAACATAATTTCACCTTTCGGTATTTTGATCGCGTGAAAACCAGACCTTCGTGTGGCCGCGGAAAACGAAAGTTATACCCGAAGCACGGTAAATTTCCGCTTTCCCGGAATTTTGCTTTTCACGGAAAATGCCTGCTTCCTGAACCGCGTGAAATGGAAATTTAAGGGAAAATCTGCATAAAGTAAAGTTTGAGCTTCAATAAATTATTGTAATCTGAGGAAGTCGCGGTGTCAAGCGGAATGGTATGACTGAAAATGAAGGGCACACTATAAAACCGTCTGCATTACGTTACGACGCATGATCCGCGGAAAGTCGCGTTAAATCTTCCGTTATTCGGCCTTAATTTTTCAGAATACAAAAAACGCAGAAAGTCGCCGGTAAATCCGCCGTCACTGGGCCGTAAGTTTTTTCAGAGTCTAAAAAGAGCAGAAAATCGCCGGTAAATCTTTTCCGGAACTCCAGGCTTCTCGCTGCATTCACGCTGACGGATGGGGCACGTAAATGAATGGAAATCACCAGCCCATACCCTCTGCCGGAACAGACTGGACTGGGAATCCTACTTTCGTGGCCACATAAAATGGAAATTTATCTGGTTTTCGTTTAAATTTCCATTTTGTGCGGCTCTGAAAGCCAGGCATTTTCAGCGAAGTAAAAATGCCTGGGAAGCGGAATTTATGGTATATCGGATATAAAGTGGAATCAAAAATATTTTTCCACTTTATATTTTTACAAAAGATAAAACCGCTGAAGTAAAAAAGACGGAGGTAAATCAGAAACCAGAAAATCAGATTTCATTTATTAAGATGAAAATGATTCTTCCACCGCCACCGCCACCGCCACAGTCGCGCCGACCATGGGATTATTTCCCATTCCGATAAGCCCCATCATTTCCACGTGAGCCGGGACAGAAGAGGAACCCGCAAATTGTGCGTCGGAATGCATACGGCCCATGGTGTCCGTCATCCCATAAGACGCCGGCCCCGCGGCCATATTATCCGGGTGCAATGTACGCCCAGTTCCACCACCGGAGGCGACGGAAAAGTATTTTTTCCCATTATCGACACTCCATTTTTTATACGTTCCAGCCACCGGATGCTGAAAACGCGTGGGATTCGTGGAATTTCCTGTAATCGAAACGTCCACATCTTCATGACGCATGATCGCCACACCTTCACTGACATCATCGGCACCAAAACAACGAACTTTTGAACGCTCACCATCCGAATATGGTTTTTCCCGAATGATTTTTAAAGTGCCCGTGGCGTAATCGTATTCCGTCTGAACATATGTAAAACCATTAATACGACTAATAATTAAAGCGGCGTCTTTTCCCAGACCATTCAGAATCACACGCAGAGGAGTCTGGCGAACTTTATTGGCAGAACGCGCGATTCCGATCGCCCCCTCCGCAGCGGCAAAAGATTCATGCCCGGCCAAAAAACAGAAACATTTCGTCTCTTCCCTTAAAAGCATGGCCGCAAGATTTCCATGGCCCAGCCCCACCTGCCGCTGGTCCGCCACGGAACCGGGAATACAAAAAGCCTGTAAACCCAGACCGATCGCCTCCGCCGCGTCCGCCGCTTTTTTGCACTCCTTCTTCAGCGCGATTCCACACCCCAGTGTGTATGCCCAGAGCGCATTTTCAAAAGCGATCGGCTGAATGCTCTTCGTAATTCCTGCAGGATCCACGCCCCGTTCAAGACAAAAATCACGGACTTCCTCAATATTTTTAAAACCATATTCCTCCAGCACAGGAGTAATCTGGCCAATTCTTCGTTCATAACTCTCAAATAATGGCATCTTATTTTCCTTCACTAAAATATTATATAAAATGTTTTGATTATGTTTAAACTGATTAAACCCGATACGTTAAAAACCTCACATTCTTGGCATTTCCCAAAACAGGAAACACATGCGGGAGTAACCGCGAAAAACAGAAATTTTAAGCAAAACCAGTACAAAAAATGCACCGGGTTCATTCGGCATTATTCATGACGCGGATCAATAAATTTCACGCCGTCCGCAAAACGTCCGTACGTTCCAATATTTTTTTCATAAGCCTCTTTAGGATCCACACCTTTTTTAATAGCATCCATCATTTTTCCGAGACTGACGAACTGATAACCAATAATTTCATCATCCGCATCCAAGGCAATTTTTAGGACATACCCTTCCGCCATTTCAAGATACCGGGCACCTTTTATTTTCGTACCATACATCGTCCCGATCTGAGAACGTAACCCCTTTCCCAGATCCTCCAGCCCTGCGCCGACAGGTAAGCCATCTTCAGAAAAAGCGGACTGACTGCGACCGTACACAATTTGTAAAAACAGTTCACGCATGGCAGTATTAATAGCATCACATACCAGATCCGTATTCAGAGCTTCCAGAACCGTTTTCCCCGGTAAAATTTCCGCCGCCATGGCAGCAGAATGCGTCATGCCAGAACATCCGATCGTTTCGACCAGAGCTTCTTCAATAATCCCATTTTTAATATTTAACGAAAGTTTACACGTTCCTTGCTGAGGAGCACACCATCCGATTCCGTGCGTAAAACCAGAAATGTCTCCAACTTCCTTCACTTTAACCCAGCGTCCCTCTTCCGGAATCGGTGCCGGACCATGGTTCGCCCCCTTCGCGATACACACCATGTTTTCCACTTCGTGCGAATACTGCATCTTAAATACTCTCCTAAAATATAAGGTCTCCCAAAATAAAGACAGAAAAACTGTCCATGATGAAAACTGTTTCACCAGTATTTAGTGTAAATTATCAGCAAAATTAAGTCAAGGAGGGGTTTTATACTGATACACGATAAATTTCCTTATACCGGCTCTCCTTTAAATTTTCATTTTATGCGGTTTTATACCCGATGCACGATAAATTTCCGCTTTTCTGGCATTTTTTTCTCGCTGAAAATGTCTGCGTTAAAAGCCGCATGAAACGGAAATTTACAGGAGAATCAGCAGAAACGCAAATATTTTTAGCACAAAAATATCAGAGAAGCGAAATTTATCGTGTATCCGATAAAAAATGTCGAGAAAACGAAAATTTATCATACGTCGAATATAAATTCAAAAAAACAGCTATTTTTTATTCTTTTGTATTTAATTCCCGTAAAAATTCCTCCGCCTGCTCTAAACGTTCTGGTAACGGAAGTGTCTGATCAGAGAAAAAAATTTTTTTTCCCCGCAGAACACACCCTCCTCCATGCCCACCGTCCAGCCATTCTTCTCGAATCTGGTATCCATGGGCTTTAATTTTTTTTAAGACTTCTTCCAGGTATTCCAGTAAATTCATTAAACTCTACCCATTTTTACTAAAACTCTATAAAAGCTATAAAAGAAATTATCATTTTATAAAAAATAGATTATACCGACTTCTCCTTCAGTTTTCCAGTCATTTTCGTCGAAAAATAAAAAAATCAGAGTTTTATACCCGATATACTATAAAATTCCGCTTTCCCGGCATTTTACTTCGCTAAAAATGCCTGCTTTCAGAGCCGCATAAAACGGAAATTTAAAATGGAACCAGTATACCACTAAAATGAGAAGGAACATGGAAGTAACACAAAAAAATGAAGAATTAGACCTGGAAATCCAAAAATTGCGCAAAGAAAACCAGGCTTTACACGCTCAGTTACAGGCCGCCGCGACTATGATTTCACTGGGAGAGCTGGTCAGTACGACGACTCATGAATTTAATAATATTCTCACCACGATTCTAAATTACGCAAAAATCGGATTACGCCATTCAGATGCCTCCACGCGGGAAAAAGCGTTTAACACGATTCTCTCCGCAGGAAATCGTGCCGCAAAACTTACCAGCAGCATTTTAGGAATGTCACGAAACCGATCTTCCGGTGCAGAGCCTACGGATTTAATACAGTTAACAGAAGACGCACTTTTATTACTGGAACGTGAAATGAATAAATATCGCATTTCAGTAGAAAAAGAGTACGGCACAAACATTCCAGAGGTTCTCATTAATGGAAACCAAATTTTACAGGTTCTTCTAAATTTAATCATAAATGCGCGCCAAGCCATGAATACTGGAGGACGCCTGATTATTAAAATAAACCATGATCCGGAAACATCCTTCGTGGATCTGGTCATACGTGATTTTGGCACCGGCATTCCGAAAGATATTCTGCCACATATTTTTGAGACATTTTTCTCGACAAAAAAAACCGATGAAAGTGGAAAAGGTGGTACAGGACTCGGGCTTTCCATGTGCCGAGACATTATCGAAAAACATCATGGAAAAATCCGGGTGGACAGTACAGTCGGAAAAGGTACCGCATTTACCTTAAAACTTCCTGTCGCGCAAAACACTCCCCCGGTAAAAACAAAAACTGTTTTCACAGACCCCCAAAAAGAAATTCCCGCTAAAAAAACTGTTAAAAAAGCTCCTAAAAGGCAAAAGAAAAGCGAAAACTAAAAAAAGTATTACATCAGAGACAGTTTAAATTTCTCTTTCCTGTCCATTTTTTTCATGAAAAATGTCTGCTTCTGTAAATATGAAATCTGCTGCACAGACAGGAAAGAAAAATTTAAATATCAGGAAAAAACGTTACCGCACGACACACATAAAATCTGAGTCGTGCTATCAAAAAATATTTCTCTCATGCACCACTTTTCTTCTCCTGATTTTCATCATCTACAAAACCAGCAAAAATTACCGCTTTTATTCTTTTTGCTGGAATCTCCAGCTTTACCTTCTCTCTGGCATCCAATTTTTCAAAAAAAATTACCCCATCTTTCATTTCTACAAAAAAACCATGTACGTAATCTCCATTTTCCAGCCACAGTATGTCTGTCTGCGTATTTTTCCTGGCCGTGAAAACTATTTTTATGAAAATATCCCATTCTTTTTTCGTACCTGGTGGAGTAAAAATGATTCCTGCTAAAGATTCCAGCTTTTTCTGAAGAATCTCACCTTCCAGCGTTTCCATTTCCACACAATCATTTTTAATTTCCAAAATTTCTCCTGCAAAAAATGTTTGTGTTTCGGACACTAGAACCGCATGAGGAACAGAAATATTTTCCGGAGAGTAAACAGCAAAAATCTTTTCTTGTGAAAAAACAATATTCGCTCCTAAAATAACCCAAAATACAGGTACATAAAATGAATACTTCATGATCCGTTTTCTTTTCTTATATACTGGCTCCATTTTAATTTCCGTTTTATGCGGTTCTAAAAACAGGCATTTTCAGCGCGAAACAAAATGCCGGAGAAGTGGAATTTTATAGTGTATCGGGCATAATAATTTATAATTTAATTTATGAGGAAATATTTTGTTTTCCATATTACAAGATAAATTTTAAGCATAATTCGTGAAAACCCATTTTTATTTTGTTTTATTCTAAAAATTCTAAAAAAAGCCGTGTAAACCAGGATAATCCAGGAGCCGCTCATTTTTACCTCTGAAGTATCGGCAAAGAATGATTCGGCACCTGTAAAACAATTAAAGCCATGGCCGTGGCATGATCCAGACTGATCGTGGAGATCCACGTTCCATCAGGCTTCTGCAGACTCAAAAGTTCATCCCGCACCCGAGAATACCATTTTTGCCACAAAAATTCATCTTTATTTTCTTCATCCTGATAAAGCCAAAACGCCTGGACTGCGTAATAATGTGCATAAAAATAATATCCATCTTCTGTCGGACAAGCTGAATTCTGCAGATATAATAATCCTTTTCGTAAGTCCTCACCGCGATAATGTCCTGCGGCACATAAGGCAGCCAGAGCCGCAGCAGTTCGGGGAAAAGCACTTTCTCCCTCTATTATCCCACGATAACGGTAACCTCCGTCATGATTCTGACACCGCCGAATATACGCTTCCGCCTTTTTCATTACATCTGTAGAAACAGAAAAACCTGCATTCCTGGCCGCACGAAATGCCATTACCACGCACGCAGTAACCGAAACATCTGCCTCTGAACGCGTGGGAGTATAACGCCAGCCTCCTTCTTCATTCTGGGCACGAATCAGCATTTCCACCGATTTTTGAATTACGACACGAATCTTTTCATCTTCTGAAGACATTCCATAACATTCTGCAAGAAATGTCAGCGCAAAACCATTTCCATACATCAGACTCTGACCAGAAATCCCCTCACGCGCAATTACCCCATTCACACGCGCCTGCGACAGAAGCATTTCCACACATTTTGCCACATATTTCGCGTCCTCTCCTTCCATCGGCGTACTTCCCGCAGAGAGAAAGGCCATTCCCACCAGCGCGATTATTGCCGGATGATCCTGAAATCCACCATCTCCCAGCGTCTGCCCTGCATCCATCTTTCGCCGAAAATGATCCAGCCCTTTCTGTATATGCGTATCCACCTCGGGAGAAATTAATTTTGAAATTTCAGATGCCGGAATCACATGAGATGAATATTTGTCCTGACCATAAGAAAACACGGACAAAAAAGATATTTTTACAAAAATCACAAAAAGAATAACGATTTTTTGAAATAACAAAAAGATTTTCATAACGATATTTTCTTTAAATATCCGTTTACTCTGAATTCCTCAGTATTATTTTCTGAAGAAACGAAATTCAGTGAATATGCCGAATTTCGTATTAAATTTCAGTTTTCATGATCTGTTCGCAAGCATTCCATCTTTATACGAAATGCGGATAAAATAATAAACGCACGTATATTTTAGTAACGTTTCGAGGAAAATTGGGCCGAGTTTCAGAGCCTCTCTGGATGATTCTTCCGCTTCAGGATTCTCGCGGCGGCTCAAAACGCGGAGCCACCGATTCCACCTGATCCTCCTCATCTTCTTTCGGCTCAGAAGAAGTCCCATAACTTTTGAAAGATTTTTCATTTTTAACTGAAGATTCGCTGGATTCTTCCATATCCCGTATCACCGAGTGAACTTCCTGCTGTACATTTTGGTATCCTCGTTTTAGATCCGCGTAAAATTTTCCCAATTTTCTGCCCATTTTAGGTAAATCTTTCCCAAAAAGCATCACGGCCACCGCTCCCAGCAGAACGATTCCTCCAAAACTGATCCCTGCAAAAGGAAATTCCATGAAACACCTCTCTGACTACATCCGTCACTCATCTTAAAATATCAGGTTCCACTTTAAATTTCCGTTTTGTGTAACCTGAAAAAGCAGACTCTTTCATACTCCGCGAAAAACCAGCCAGTCAGCAGACAGAAAAATAGAAATTATAAATGCGCCTGGAATAAGATGCTAAATTATTATTCTTCAGATTTTTTGTCTTTATTTTCAGTATCTGAGTTAACGTCTTCCTCTATTTCCTTCATTCCCTTTTTAAATTCCATAATACTTTTTCCAAAAGATCGCGCGACTCCCGGGAGGCGGTTCCCAAATAATAACAGCGCTATCAGCGCAACGATCGCTAATTGAATTGGACTGGGAGACAAAAAACCTAATATAATGTTCATTATTAACCTTTCTATAAAAAACTGATCTTAAAATCCAGGTGGGAAATATCTTACATAAGGCTCAAGTAATTCTGTAATCGGTGGACAGCATAAAGAATACTCAAAATTTTTTCTAAAAATAAACCCCATGTATTTTTTTACTTTAAAATTTCATATCATGCTATTTTCAGTATAATTTTAACGTTATCTTTACAGAGTGTCAAGTATCGGAAACCCAGTAAAAAGTTTTTTTATCTTTCGCTCCGTATTCAGTTTTATCATGTAATACTGGTTCCAATTTAAAATTTCGTTTTGTGCGGCTCTAAAAGCAGGCTTTTTCAGTGAAGCAAAAAAGCCGGTGAAGCTGAATTTTATAATGTATCGGGTATATGAAGTTAAATTTCCTTAAAATTTCCCGTCATACGTACTTAAATACCAAAATTTTACATCAAAAAAGCTATCATTTTTCATTTTGGTCAGCAAAAAGAAATTTAAAATTCATATCCTGAAAATATTTTCCAGAAAAAGCGACTTCCATATTATCTTTTTCCCATGACAAAATTTCATCTTCGTGCTGCAGAGTTAAACTAATATCATCCAGTGCGTTTAACAGGCAGTATTTACGAAATTCGTCCACTTCAAAATGCATCATGAGTCCGAATTCATCTGAAATTTTCTGTTGTTCCAGATCCACCGTAAGATGGTAAACCATATATTTCTTTTCTCGAACAAAAAGCTCATCCACACACGCTTCAGGCAGCTGTATCGGCAAAATGCCATTTTTAAAACAATTATTTAAAAATATATCTGCGAAACTTGGTGCAATTAATATTCGAAACCCATAATCTTTTAATCCCCACGGTGCGTGTTCTCGGCTGGATCCTGAACCAAAATTACTCCGCGCAAGAAGAATCGTCGCGTTTCTGTAATCTGGATGATTCAGCACAAAACAAGGATCTTCTTTTCCATCTTCCATAAATCTCCAGTCATAAAACAGATACTGACCAAAACCTGAACGTTCGACACGTTTTAAAAACTGTTTCGGCATGATCTGATCTGTATCCACATTCGCCCGATCCATCGGTGCCACAATTCCCGTATGTGTAATGAATTTCTCCCACATATTTTGTCCTTTTAAATATAAATGATGTTTGGCCGATATACTGTGAATTTTACTCACACCGGCATTTTTACTTCACTGAAAATGTCGAGAAAGTGGAAATTTATTAATGTGTCATCCAAAAAATACGTCTCTTCTTTCTCATTATTTATTATATCTCGGCCAACTTTTCTCTTCAAGCACCCATTTCATTTTTTTATTTCATTTCCTCTTCAAATTTTGATTTCCTCTATAATATACTGGTTCCACATTAAATTTCCGTTTTGTGCGGCTCTGAAAGCCAGGCATTTTCAGCGAAAAAAATACTGAGTAAGTGGAAATTTCTCGTGTGTCGGTCAGGAAATGGAATCACACATTCATATTAGAAAATCATTATTTTTTTCATTTTTTATCACTTTATTTCTGAAGGAATTTCAAAAATGATATTAGACCCCATTTATTTCATTCTTGTCGGTCCATTTTTTCTTTTAGGCATCTTCGCTCAGGCATGGGTAAGATCTGCTTTTATATCTGGACAAAAATATCATACCGTTTTATCCGGTTATCAGACAGCACGAAAAATTTTAGATAAAGCCGGCTTACATCATATAAAAATCGAAATGATTTCCGGAACACTTTCCGATCATTATGATCCCACAGCTCGGGTTCTGCGATTAAGTCCTGATGTTTATAATAATTATGACGCTTCCGCCGTGGGTGTCGCTGCCCATGAAGCGGGCCATGCACTGCAGCACGCCACGAATTATCTTCCTCTGAAACTCCGTAATTTAATCGTTCCTGCTGCGGGTTTCGGGAGTAATCTCGGTTTAATTATGTTTTTCCTCGGACTAATCATATCCCTGAAACCTCTCGCGGTAACGGGTTTAATCTTTTTTTCTGCTGCTGTTTTATTTCAAATTATTAATTTACCTGTGGAATTTAACGCCAGTTCTCGTGCAAAAACCCAGCTGGCTAACATGGGTGCTTTTTCTCAAGATGCGCAGTTTCATGTAAGTCGGGTACTGAATGCTGCCGCCATGACTTATATCGCGGCGACGCTCCAAATCGTCATGACACTTCTGTATTATATCCTACTCATTTTCAGAGGAACTTCGCAGCAAAATGGGCGGATATGAGCAAATTTCCTTAAAATTCGAAATCTGACCAGCATAAAACTTTTTCATTTATATTTTTTATCTGGTTCATGGTAAATTTTCATTTTCCCAAACATTTTTCTTCATGGAAAACACCGAGCTTTTCGTCACGAAAACTGAAAATTTAATGGGGAGTCAGTATGCCTGTGCATAACCTTTTTTCTCTAATTAAGTTTTAAATCATTTTTTCAACAAAAATGATTTATACCCGATACACTATGAATTTCCGCTTCTCCGGCATTTTTACTTTCGCTGAAAAAGCCTCCTTTCAGAACCGTATAAAACGGAATTTTAAAGCAGAACCAGTATAAAATCCGTAATATATAAATAGGCGTATGTCGTCAGTTATTCCAGGGATTACCACGGAAACGATATTTTTTCGCACATCACTTTATGTTATTCCGTAAATATCCTCCATTTACTCGTTCACTTTTTCATAATCATGAATATGCTAATATTTTGGCACCTATTATAGCTAATTGTCGCGGAAATTTCAAAAATAAGATTTAAAACGGTACTGAAACACGCGATTTTAAATCACCTCTTGCCAGCATACTGATTTTTTGTTAGAATAAGAATACTTGTCATTTCTTTTTTTACACAATTAAAATTCTTTTTTAAGGAGACTTTCGTATGTTTACAGGAATCCCCATTTTTTCGTTTATTGTTTTGGATCCGCTTTATTTTATTTTGGTCGGTCCATTTCTTCTTTTAGGACTCCTGGCTCAAGTATGGGTGAAATCCGCGTTTATGTCTGGGCAGAGCCATCCGACTTCCATCTCCGGAGCGCAGGCCGCGCGACGGATTTTGGATAATGCGGGTTTAATGGATGTCGCGATCGAGCAGGTGGAAGGCACATTATCAGATCATTATGACCCTTCTGCCCGAGTTTTACGCCTCAGTCCAGAAGTTTATCATGGATTTACCGCCTCCGCCGTGGGAGTCGCGGCTCACGAAGCGGGCCACGCCCTTCAGCACGCTCATAAGTACGCCCCCTTAACCATCCGAAATCTTGTCGTTCCGCTGGCGGGTTTTGGAAGTGGTGCGGGTATCTGGATGTTCATTTTAGGCATCCTCTTTTCCTTTCCGCCTCTTATCTTGGCCGGAATCGTCCTTTTTTCAGCTGTCGTCTTTTTCCAGATTATCAATTTACCTGTGGAATTTAATGCCAGCACACGTGCAAAAGCCGAACTGGCGAATATGGGTATTTTTACCTCAGATGCTCTCGGCAGTGTAAATCGCGTTTTACGTGCCGCCGCGATGACTTATGTCGCCGCTACTCTCCAGAGTATTATGACCCTGGTTTACCTTCTTTTACCTCGTGGTGAGTGACCTGATTTCATTCCGGACTTCATTTTACTCTGAAAATGATTTACAGTACAGAATATATGATTATTTCGTCGGGCACGAAACACTCCGTTTCGTGCTTTTTCATTTTTCGTTACTTCAGAAAACTGTGCTTCTGCGGGACGCGTGATATGAAAAATCTCATTCAGGCACTCACCGTTTATTTAAAAGAAAGACTATTATACCCGATACATTATAAAATTCAGCTTCACCGGCTTTTTTGCTTCGCTGAAAAAGCCTGCTTTCAGAGCCGCACAAAACGAAATTTTAAATTGGAACCAGTATAAATACGTACATATCATGTTTCTCATTTCCATTTTTAATGATTATACACGGATATATTCAGAGAAGTAAAAATTCACAGTGTATCATACATACATTTTTCGTACCGTGTGATATGGATTCCGAAAATTCTCACTAATCATGAAAATGGCACACCTTTCGTTTTCGAGAATTCTTTTTTTAGCGCCTCCATTCCCTGTTCTTTTGTAATCGTGGGAGAAAAACCGAAATCTCGTTTTGCCGGTGAAATATCATAATAATGATCTTTCGCCAGCTGTCCTGCTAAAAAGCGCGTCATGGGCGGATCAGTTTCCCACGAGAATATTTTCCATATTTTTTCAAAAAACCAGCCGGCACTCCATGCAGCCGCATACGAAATCTGA
Organism: Planctomycetia bacterium; assembly: GCA_030527015.1. Lineage (GTDB taxonomy): Bacteria > Planctomycetota > Planctomycetia > Pirellulales > Thermoguttaceae > RGIG3701. Next base: position 78,406 of record JAUNBR010000003.1, on the reverse strand, counting down.
TGTTTTACCGGCGGTAACTGGTAAATTTCCAAAAGTTCGTCGATCCATTCCCAACAATTTACCGGCTGACCATGAGAAAGAAAATACACATTTCCAGCCACCGGAGAATTTACCGCCAGAGCGTCCGCCGCCTGAAGATGTGCGGCCGCCGCGTTTTCTACATAAATCATATCCACCAGATTTTTACCTGACCCCACCCGTTTTAGACTTCCAGCAGCTGCCCTGGAAATAAGACGCGGAATCAGAGAATTATCTCTCGGTCCCCACACCAGATGTGGCCGCAGGGAACAGGTCAGCAGACCGTCCTTTCCATTCATCTGTAACACTTCCTGTTCCGCAAGAGCTTTACTGTGCGAATAATGACATAACCAGCGTGTGGGGTAAACCGGCTCCACCGTTACGTTTTTCTGATCATATCCATCAAAAGATACACTGGAACTGCTGGTATAAATAAACTTTTTTACCCCTGCTTTTCTGGCTGCCTCCAGCAGACAGTGCGTACCATACGTATTCGTACGATAAAACCGCTCCCACGGCTCTCCGATTCCACATAATCCTGCCACATGATAAATCGTATCCACACCCCGACATGCTTCTTCCAATTTTTGAGCATCCGAAATATCTCCACGGACCATTTCCACTCCCATGGCCTGTAAGTATGGATAATCCCCCCGCGAGAAACCCCGTACTTTCTGACCCCGAGAAAGTAATTGTTCCGTAATGTACCGTCCCAAAAAACCACCCGGTCCTGTAACCAGATTTAGCATGAAGACCTCATTTCTGTTTTTTCAAATTTTTATTCCATCTTTCAAAGTTTCTTTTTGTACACCACTCACCATTTATCTCTGTTTCATTTTAACTTTTATCGCTGGTCCCTCCTTAAATTTCAGTTTTAAAGTCACAAAAGCACAGAATTCTTTCCGTAACACAAAATACTAAAAAAATAAAATGTCATTACGCATAAAAAAGATCATCTCTCTTAAAACGAAATGAAAAACAAAAATCGACTCGTGTAAAAAAGTATATACTACTTTACATATCCTCTCAATTTATCCTACATTATTATAATATAAAAAAATAAAATTTATAAAAAACTAAGATTATTTATAAAAAACAGTTGAAAAAAAGTCAAGTAGCTGGTATGCTATAAGGAATTCTTCCGTTCTTGGTCACACATTCTAAATTTCCATTTTGTACAGCAGAAGCTAAAATTTTGTGTGAGACCAGCATGTACGCGTAATGTCCTCATTTTAGTTTTATATTTCAGGAAATACACAGGGCAAAATATGAATATCAGAAATCTATTCTTTCTTGCAGATACTCACCATTCCCAAAATGACCATCCATTATTCACTTCAAATTTTGACATTACCCACATACCTATTCAAGATACATCGGGAAACGTTCCTCTTCCTGAAAACATGGAAGATCATGATTATTGTATCATCTCCGGAAAACAGTTAAAGCTGTGGGCCCAGCTGCAGCAAAGAAATGAACGTGCAAAACAAATTTTAAATAGTATTTCTGTCGCCGTACTTATTCTTGACGCTCAGGATGAAGTCATCTGGAACAATAAATACGCAGAAACTTTACTGCGTATGCCCGAAAAGGAATTACTGCATCAAGATTTTTTTAATTTATTTGATAACCCAGAATTCGAGAAACCGATTCTTGTTCCTACTAAAGAAGCGCGAGAAACCGACCAGACTGTCTTATGTAAATTTCATGATGCTTCTGACCGGTTTTTTGAAATGGAAGTTTCTCCATGGAAACCAAATTTAAACCCTCCTAAAGATTTTTTACTCATTACGATTTTGGATGTTACGCCCACCCATGAACAGATTAAAAAACTTCATTTATTACACGATCACGGGAACCATCTGAATGAACTGGAACCATGTGACATTCAGGAACTTACTCGCCAGCAGCAATTTGAGCTGCTGACGGATGGAATTCTTCAGACCGCAAAACAATTATTAAAATACGAAATGCTGGAGTTACGGGAATTAAACCCCGAGACAAATCAGCTAGACCTGATTCTCCAGTACGGAATGACACCTGAAATTCAGAATCGCACAGTAAAAATCAGTCATCATGGGTACGGCATTATAGGTTACGTCGCCGCGACAAAAAAAAGTTATTTATGCACTGACATTTCTCACGATATTCATTATCTTCCTGGTGGAATTAATTCCTGCTCTTCTCTGACTGTTCCCATTCTCTTTCAGAAAACATTATTGGGCGTTTTAAATGTGGAAAGTACGCGCCCCGGCGCATTTACGACAACAGACCAGATGTATATGGAAATTTTTGCCCGGGATATCGCCGTGGCCATGAATACGTTTCACCTTTTAAAAGAAGAACAAAAACATACCCAGCAGACCAGTGTGGAAACAATTCACCGAACGATCGCGCTTCCTGTTAATAATATTTTAAAGGCCTCTCAGCTGTTATATCCCTTCGTGCAAAATATCGTAAATGCCGAATTACAGTTACATACCATCATGCGAAATGCGAAAGAGGTGGAAGGATTAATTCATCATATCGGGAACCAGATGAGTAATGGGAAGGTTTTGCCCGCTAATCTGGAAGCGGTTTCCGAAGACAGAAACCGTGTCCTGTATGTCGATTCTTCCCATGAATATAATGAAGAAATTCGGAATATTCTCTCCCTAAATGGAATGGAGGTATACTTCACAGAATCTGGACAAAAAGCCATTACTTGGCTACATAACTCATTTACTAATGACGAATTTTTTTATACGATTCTTCTAAATATAGAAGGACTTTCTGATTATGAAAGCGTGATCGATTTTACCCAGGAAGTGGAAGAGATTTATGCCGACGCAAATATGATTCCCCCTTTTGTTTTCCTGCAGAAAAGTGATTCGCAGGCCACGGAACAATTTATCTCTTATGCCAACAAAAATTTTTCAGAAAGCCAGCGAGTCGTTCTTCCCTCGGATGCAGATACGCTCATCGAAGCGGTTAAAAGAGTTTCTGGAGTGCTTTTTGGTCAGCATGTTTTATTAGTGGATCCTAAAAATCGAGATGTCGACACTTTACGTGAAATTCTCCACCGCAGGGGATGTGAACTGGATGTCGTTTTTTCAGGAAGACACGCGCTGGAGTCAATTCAGCATTCGCTGGCCAACAGGCCATACCTCCTTTTGTTAGTCGCCGTGACGGATATTACTGATTATCAGCAAAAGACCGCTTTTATTAATGATATTCGGGAATTATACCCAGATCATAGACCGCCAATTGTGATTGTCCGCGAACTTTTAGATTGGGATTCCCCCCATGTTATTAAGAATACGATGGAATCTTTCAAATATTCTAAAACTGTCGGCACACCATACACAGAAAAGACGTTTATCGAAACCATTTTTAATGTTTTACGTAAAATGGAAGAAAACCCTGATCTTCATCCGGATATGGTAAATCCAGAAGATAATTTCTCTGGCAGATAATAAAATTATGTCTCTGGTATACTGGTCCCACTTTAAATTTCCGTTTTGTGCTGCTCGGAAAGCAGGCATTTTCAGCGAAGCAAAATGCCGGGGAAGCGGAAATTTATATGTATCGGGTATAAATACTCGATTCTACTGTAAATTTATAATGATTCTGCTTTAAATTTCCGTTTTTTACCGCGCTAAAAGCACATGTTTTCAGCGAAAAGTAAAAATGCCAGAAAAGTGGAATTTTATAATGCATCGGGTATATTATCTGAAAATTAAGATTTTCTTGTGTGCTAAAATTACTTTTTATTTTTATCTAAGATTCATGTTTTTTGAAACTTTTTGTAACCATGCTTTATCCGCCCAACTTTCTGGTTCCCGCAGTCAGATAACATATTCCATCACCGCAGATACGCCCGAAGAACTTCATAAAAAAGCGCTGGATATTTGCGCAGAGCAGACGGTGGAGTTTCCCGTAAATTTATTACCCCCCGGCGAGATTCCTGAAAAAATTCTGGGACAGATCGTATCACTGGAATATGAAAATGACTCCGAAAATTTTCTTGGTATTCCTCACTCCGTGCCGGTGCCACCGAAAGTGACCGCGAAAGTCCGCATCAGTTTTGCGGATGAAGTTCTGACACCAGAGCTTCCTCAGCTGTTAAATGTCGTTTACGGAAATATTAGCATTAAACCCGGGATTCGTGTTCTTTCTCTGAATCTTTCGGAAAATCTCATCCAGCATTTTCCTGGCCCGCGATTCGGAATCACAGGAATACGTAATCTTTTGCAGGTTCATGGGCGTCCGCTGCTTTTTACCGCTCTGAAACCACAGGGACTTTCCGCTGAAGATCTGGCCTCTCTGGCTTACGATTTTGCACGCGGCGGAATGGACATCATTAAAGACGATCACGGCATCAGTAATCAGACTTTTTCTCCCTTCTCTCAGCGTGTCACTGCCTGTACCGCAGCCATTCGCCGTGCGAACGACGAAACGGGTTACCGCAGCATTTATGTCCCGAATATTACCGCGCCGCATTCTGAAATAATCCGTCGTGCCCGTTATGCCCAAGAATGTGGTGCCGGTGGAGTTCTTATTTCACCTGGCCTGACTGGTTTCGATATTTTGCGCGAACTTTCATCAGACCCCGACTTTTCACTGCCTATTTTCATGCACCCCGCTTTTCTCGGTTCTTTCGTCTTAAATACTGCCGGAATCTCTCACGGATGCCTTTTCGGCCAAATCGCGCGTCTGTCGGGTGCGGACGCCACGATCTTCCCAAATTTTGGAGGCCGATTTTCCTTTTCACACCAGGAATGTAAAGAAATCGCCGCCGCGGCAACACAAAAAATGGCGCACCTTTCTCCCATTTTTCCCTGTCCTGCTGGCGGAATGAAAATCGAAAACGTGAACCGAATGCTCGAAACTTATGGAACAGACGTCATGCTTCTGATCGGTGGCGGACTTTTTTCTCATGGAACGAATCTCCGTGAAACCTGCCAGTTTCTGCGAAATAACATTTCCTGTCCTTAAATTATTTCCACATTTTCTGATTTTAACTAAATGATTCACTTTTTATATCCGAGACACTATAAATTTCCATTTTCCAGCATTTTTTACTTTTAACTGAAAATGCTGGCTTTCGTGGCCGAATAAAATGAAAATTTAAAGGAAAAACAGTATATTTGGAAATATTTTTATGTTAAACCTTTTTCTAAAAATAAAAAACGAGTATAATGGTGGAGAATGTATAATATACCTGATTCCATTTTAAATTTCCATTTTGTGCGGTTCTGAATGCAGGCATTTTCAGCGAAGCAAAAATGCCGAGGAAGCGGAATTTTATAGTGCATCAGATATAAAACCGTGAAATGAAGTGAGCCATTAAGAGGGTATGGAGCATCGGTGTTTATTGAGTCGGAGAAGGGGAAATGAAAAGAATTGGGGACGTAACCCGATCTACTAAAAAATTCGTTTTCGCAGCATTTTGTGTCACTGAAATGTCTGCGTTCAGAGCCGTACAAAACGAAAATTGGAAGTAGAAACAGAGAATATGTTTAGGTGAGAAGGGATGAAAAAACAGAAAAAAAAGACGCTGAGAAAGTCAAGACGAGGTCATTTTAGGGTGGCGATTCTTGTGGAGACAATTAATTCGTACAGTAAGACATTAATGAGGGGGATAACGCAGTATATAAAGGAGCATGGTCCGTGGGATATATCGTATGAGGAACGGGGGCCGAGCAGTCCGCCACCGTTTTGGCTGGAAGCATGGCGTGGAGATGGAATTATCGTTCGCGATATGGGAGATGCGGTCCATCATGCCCAGGGGCGGGGGATACCGCTGGTGGATATATCAGATAACAGCGCTCCGTCGGTGGCGAGTGTTCATTCGAATTACGCGGAGACATCCCGGATGGCGGCAGAGCATCTGAAAGAACGGTTTTTACCACATTTTGCTTTTGTAGGTCTTCGAGGACGCAAGTTTTCGGAACTTCGGAAATCAAGTTTTGTAAAATACGTGAAAGGGGAATGTCATGTTTTTGAGTTTTCTCAGCAAGAACTTTCACAGTGCTGGACGGAGAAAAAAAAGCCGTTTCCACAGTGGTTACTGAATCTGCCGAAACCGTGTGGTCTTATGGCGTGCGATGATTTAGTGGGCTTACACGTTTTACAGTCATGCAGGACTGTGGGACTGCGTGTGCCGGATGATTTATCGGTGGTGGGAGTGGATGATGATGAAATTCACTGTATGCTGGCGTCACCTGGTCTTACGACGGTGTCTCAGAATGCGTTTCAGGTGGGTTACCAGGCCGCGCTGATGCTCCATACCATGATGCGCGGAGAAAAAATGCCGGAACGTCATTTACAGGTTTCACCGATTTCGGTGGTATGTCGAGAGTCGACAGATACCTGGGCGATCGAAAATGCGCTCGTGATAAAGGCTCTGAGAATCATTCAGCGAGAAGCGTGTCATGGACTGAACGTGAAGGCCCTGGCGCGAGAACTGAATGTGGTACGTCGTACACTGGAAAGGCAGTTTCAGCTGGTGTTAAAACGAACACTGAAAGATGAAATTTTACAGACACAGTTACACCGGGCCAAAGAATTACTCAGTGGAACCGATTTAACGCTTGAGACGATTTCAAAACGTGCGGGATTTTGTAGTGCCTCTTATATGAATACGGTTTTCATACGTCAGCTGAAAATGACGGCGGGAGAATATCGTAAAAAACAGCAAAATTTGTGGTATGATAAATAATGTGCTCCGCATGTGATAAATAATCTGGCCCGGCGTGCGATAAATTTTTCTTTTCTCTGTTTTTGCGATGCATGAAATGCTGCCTTTTTATGGCTGCGCATATCTCTGATGCACGATAAATTTCCGCGTCCACGGCATTTTTTCTTTAAAAAAAAGCCTGATTTCAGAGCAGCGCAAAAAGGAATTTAAAGAAGATCCTGTATAAAATGGAAATTTAAAATTGGGAGCTGTATAATTAAGAGGAATGGTAATATCAGGCTTCTTTTCATATAAATGAAGTCAGATATATTTATACCCGATGTACGATAAAATTCCGTTTCTCCGGCATTTTGCTTTGCTGAAAATACCTGATTTTAGAGCAGCACAAAAAGGAAATTTAAAGGAGAGCCCGAATATAAGAATTTTCAGTGAATGAAATTTCAGTTTTATGGTTATAATGAATGAGATTTAAAATGGAATCGGAAATGAAGAAATATTAGGAGGATTTATGCAAAAAAGCAGGGAAATTTTTTGGGGAAAAGTAATGGTTTTTTTATTCGTGTTTTGTGCGCAGACATTACTTTTTGCTCAGCAGTGGAACATTCCTGAAGGAGTGATGCTGACGGACTGGGGAGTAAAAGTGGATCCGGAAAATTGTCATGGGGAATATCCGCGTCCGCAGATGGAACGGAAGAACTGGAAATCTCTGAATGGTATGTGGGATTATGCGATTCGCCCGAAAGAAAGTGTCGGAGCAGGAGAATATGACGGAAAAATTCTGGTTCCATTTCCGCCCGAATCGGCACTTTCGGGAGTAAAGAAGTCGGTGAATTCTGAAGAAAAAATATATTATTGTCGGATGTTTGAGGTTCCTGAGGAATGGAAAGGGAGTCGGATTTTACTGAATTTTGAGGCGGTGGACTGGGAAGCGGAAGTGCGGGTAAATGGAAGAGAGGTGGGGGTACACCGGGGAGGTTATGTACCGTTTTCCATGGATATTACGCAGGAGCTGAAGGATTCAGGTCAGCAGCTTTTGGAGGTAACGGTTTATGATGCCACCAGTGCGCGTGGAAGTTACCAGCCACGGGGAAAGCAGTCATTAAATCCGGAAGGAATCTGGTATACTGGGGTAACAGGTATCTGGGGAAGCGTGTGGCTGGAGCCGGTTTCGCCAGAGGGGGCAGTCGTGGATGTGTGGACCGCGGCGGCGGAAAAGTTTAATGAAAAATTGATACCGACACTTAATGGAAAAGTGTATGTGGAGGGAACGGTGATTGCGCCAGAGGGTGCGCTGATAAATATTACTGCATCTGATATGGATGGTGCGGAAGTGGGGGCGTTTTCTGTGGTGCTGGATGGGAAATCGGAAGTGGAAAATGACATCCAGAATCTGACGATGAATGTAAAAGTTCCTCTGAGGCGTTTTAGCGGAGTTCTGGTTTTGGATGAAGCCAGATTATGGACACCGGATCATCCGTATCTGTATACGCTGACGGTGGACGTGCTGGTGAATTCAAAAATGGTGGATTCCATAACAGGTTATTTTGGTGTGCGTACGACTTCTGTGAAAAAAACAGAAGATGGACATATGCGTCTTCTTCTGAATGATAAATTTATGTTTCAGTATGGACTTTTGGATCAGGGATGGTGGCCGGATGGATTATATACGGCACCGACGGATGACGCGCTGAAATATGATGTGGAAATCACGAAAGCCATGGGGTTTAATATGCTGCGAAAACATGTAAAAGTGGAGCCGCGGCGGTATTATGCCTGGTGTGATAAACTGGGAATTTTAGTGTGGCAAGATATGGTTTCTGGCGATTTTCCGATTTCAGAAGAAGGGAAAAGAAATTATTATCGAGAATGGGGAGAAATTGTGAAAACCCTGCGTAATTCGCCGTCTATTATTATGTGGGTGGTGTTTAATGAGGGCTGGGGACAGTTCGATACGCCTCAGGTGGTGCAGTGGACACAGGCTCTGGATCCGACACGTCTGGTGAATTGTGCCAGTGGATGGACGGATGTGCCAGGGTGCGGTTCCGTGAAAGATGTTCACTCTTATCCGGGGCCAGATATACCAGATTATCAGTCACAGCGCGCGATGGTTCTTGGAGAATTCGGCGGTCTGGGGCTTCCCGTGCGGGAGCATCTTTGGCAGACAGGGAAACGAAACTGGGGTTATGTGAATTTTTCCCATGTGTATTCACTCACTACGAGATATTCTAAATTAGTCGAAAGAACGGCGTCATTAATTCCACGTGGACTTTCTGCTGCGGTTTATACACAGACGACAGATGTGGAAACGGAGACGAATGGTCTTTTGACGTATGACAGAAAAGTGAATAAAATGGGAAAAGATCGCGTAAAAGAAATAAATCAGATGCTTTTCTCCGCGCCGAAGAAGTATAAGGTATTTCTTCCCACCGCAGAAGAATCTCCGAGAGTGTGGCGATATACTTTTGAAAAACCAGAAGGAAATGCCTGGACCACGCTGGATTTTGACGCCACTCTCTGGCAGGAAGGTCCTGCGGGATTCGGAAGGGAAGGAACGCCTGGTGCGGATGCGTTAAGGACGAAATGGGATACCCGAGATATATGGATGCGCCAAAGTTTCACTTTTACGGAAGAATTACCGAAAGGAATGGCTTTAAGAATCCATCACGATGATGATGTGGAAGTGTATCTGAATGGGGTGAAAATATTTGAGACCACCGGTTATACCGTGAATTATGAAGAGTTTCGCCTGGATGAAAATGCTGTAAAAGCCTTAAAAGAAGGTCCGAACGTTATCGCGGTTCATGTTCATCAAAAAAGAGGACTGCAGTATATCGATCTGGGAATCCTTTTTGAAGAATAATTTATCTTCGCAGCAAAAAATGATTTTTTGTGGCCGTAATGTTCTGGAAATATTACGGCTTTTTTATTATATGGTTCTATTTAAATTTCCGTTTTGTACGGTTCTGAAACAGACATTTTTCTCGAAGCAAAAATGCATGAGAAGTGGAAATTTATAGTGTATCGGGTATATTTATATGCCTGGGTAAAATGTGTTTCGGTTATATGGAAAAATATTTATGGCGGTTTTACCTTAAATTTTCGTTTTTTGTTTCTCTGAAAATATACATATTCTTCGCGAAATATACAGGTTTTCGTTTAAATTCCATTTTTTGCGGTTCTGAAACAGACATTTTCAGCGAAGTAAAATACGGAGGAAGTGGAAATTTACAGTGTATCGGGTATAAGATGCCGGAAAATGAATTTTTTTATGGTATCAGGTATAAAAATAACAGGGGTAAATCGTTTCTTATTTTGCACATACTGATTTTTCGGTCAGATTCTGGTGTTTCATGTCCAGTAAATTTTAATGAACTTCCGGCAGGTCATTCCAGTCGGAAGTGTAATTAGGCGAGCGTCTTTCCGAAAGACTTTTCCATGTATTTTGCGGAGCATTTTTTGGATGAGGTAATTCTTCCGTTCCAAAAACGATACATTCTTTGCCCAGCTGAGCATGCAGTGCGTCCAGAGTTTCCATTAATCGGATGCTGCGCTGTGTGTCTTGAGTGGGAGCGTTATCAAAAAGCTGGATCTGCTGGTTTTCTCCCCGACTGGTAATTCCCAGAAGTGTAACGCTGGCTTTTTTAAAGGCGATTTGTGGATGAAAAATTTGACGAAGCCCCTTTAAGGTCAGAGGAAGCATATAAGATGTGTTATTACAGGGAAAACCCAGGGGAAGCGTAACAGAATTACTGTAATAAGTTCCTGTAGGGGCGGTATTATCCTGATAAGATGAGGTCTTCCAGCCAAAAATACTGGAGGGGGGAGCGTCTGTTTTGTCCGAATTCTTATCCGTGTGTATAAAAAGAGGTGGTTCTGTCCATTTTCCGGAAACACTTAAAAAAATAGCGCTGGCTAAACTGTTTTGTGCCCGTAATTTTTCGGCTGCACGAACAAGAAATGATGAAACAGGCTTCTCCAGATCTTCCAGCGTGGTAAGTTTTTCGCCAAAAGATCGGGAGACCTGAATCGACTGTTTCGGTGCAGGAAGATATTCCATTTCCAGACAGTTTTCTCCGCGCAGCTCTCGGATAATGCGTTCCTGAACGACAGAAAAATTCTTTCGTGCCCACAGTGGATCCGTATTTAAAAGATCCCATCCGGTACGGATTCCCTGCTGCATGAATTTTCGTGCGGAACGTGTTCCCACTCCCCAGACTTCCCCCACCGGCAGCACGCTGAGAATTTCCTGTGCCTGTCCGAGTGAGTTTAAAGTGAAGAATCCCACTCCATTTTTTTTAGCCACATGATTCGCTATTTTCGCCAGTGTTTTCGTTCGTGCCACGCCCAGTGAAACTGGAATTCCCGTCCATTTTTTCACCGTTTCTACGATTTTCCTCTGAAAAGCGTCTGTTTCCGCGTTCAGCATACCGGAAAAGTCCATAAATGCTTCGTCGATAGAATAAATTTCCAGTTTCGGCGTCCACTGCCTGAGGCAGGTCATGACTCGGCGACTCATGTCAGCATAAAGCCGGAAATTACTAGAAAAAGCATGAATTTCTCCCTGCTGGCACATTTTTTTGATCTGAAAAAACGGTGTACCCATGGAGATGCCGAGTTTTTTCGCCTCCGCAGATCGCGCCACGACACAGCCGTCATTATTCGACAAAACGACGACAGGTTTTGCCAGCAGGTGGGGGGCAAAAACCTGTTCACAAGAAGCAAAAAAACTGTTACAGTCAAGAAGTCCGATAAGTTGCATGACATGTGGAGAAAGTAAGTGTTTTCCAGCGTGCCCTGGTTCTATTTTGTATCCGATGCACTATGAATTTTTGCTTTTCTGGCACGAAATTTTTGCTTTTCTGACACTTTATATCCGGATGCACGATAAAATTCCGCTTTCTCGGCATTTTTGCTTCACTGAAAATACCTGCATTCAGAGCCGTATAAAACGGAAATTTAAAAGCGAAGCATTTTATATACGATACATTATAAAATTCAGCTTCACCGGCTTTTTTGCTTCACTGAAAAAGCCTGCTTTTAGAGCCGCACAAAACGAAATTTTAAATTGGAACCAGTATATATACGGCATAAAAAATGCAGACAGAAAAAGATATTTTGTAAAAAAAAATAAAAAATAACAAAATAAAAAAAGTATTCCTGCGTTATTCGGTGAGTGACAGGAAAAGCAAAAATTAAAAAATAGTGAAAGTGATCGTACTAAAAATTAAAGGTGAAGTGGCGGGACTTAAATAAGTGAAGAGGTACTTCGCTGTGCCTGGCGTGTCGCTTCCGGACCTTTTCTCCGGCGAAATTCCATTCGCGCTACTCCCGCGGCTCCCAGAAAACCTGCATCTGCGCCTAAAGAGGCGAATTCCAGTACTAAATTTTCTGCCAGCGTGGGAAAAGTTCTTTGGCAGATTTCCTGGCGAATACGCTCCAGAAAACGTCCCCCGAGTGTCCAGTGTGGCTGGTTAAAGGTCATGGACCCGCCGAGTAAGATTCCGGAGGGGTCTATCGTATGCAGAAGAGAAACCAGGCCGATGGCGATGTATTTTGCTGTTTTCATTACGATCGAAAGCGCGATTTCATCTCCCTTTTCCGCTTCTTCCCCGATAATTAAAGCGGTTAATGGTTCTCCATTTTCCAGACGGGCACGTATGGATGTTTGGATTTTAGGATTTAGTAATATTTCATGGGCATCACGCACCACTGCTTTCGCACAGGCGTAAGATTCCAGATGTCCCAGCTGACCACAGGAGCATTTTTTGGCGGATTCAGAAGAATCCACGATAATGTGTCCACATTCCGTTCCGTGTCCATTTTCGCCTTCTAAAATTAGGTCCCCGACGATAATTCCGCAGCCCACGCCGGTTCCGAGAGTCAGCATGATCATGGAATGGAACATACGGCCTTTTCCCACCCAAAATTCTCCATAAGCGGCAGCAGAAGCGTCATTTACAAAAGAGACGGGCATTCCACAGTGATTTGAGAGAATATCACGGACAGGGAAATTATTCCATCCGGGAAAATTGGTGGGATTTACCATTTTTCCTTCCGCAAAATTTAAAATTCCCGGTGCTCCCAGCCCGACCCGCGCGATCTGTGATAATGAAAGATCGGCTTCTTTCGTCAGCTCCATAATGCGTTTTCCGATCCTTCGGATGGTGTCTTCCGGGCCATTTTCACACTCGGTGGCTTCCTGACACCAGTTAAGAATTCGTCCATAATCGTCGACAAGACCTATTTTTGTGGCGGTGCCTCCCAGATCGACTCCGACAAAAAAAGGTGGCTGAGCGTCATAACGTGTAATAAATTTTCTTTCTGTGCCCATGTTTTGATCTTTCTGGTTTTATTTCTCTGATATACGATAAATTTTATTATTTTTCTGTATTTCGCGCGATATTTATACCAAAAAGTGTAATAAATTTTCTCTTCTCTGGTATTTTGTTTCGTTAAAACTGCCTGTGTTTAGAATCACACGAACTTAAATTAAAAAACAGTATGATTATCACATTTTTCTGAATTTCTCGCGGGAAATGAAAGCTTAATGTAAAATCAGAATAGTGAACCAAAATTCTAAAAATTTTAGTCGGTTATGCAGACCACGGAAATTTAATTTGTCGTATATCAGAAATAAAAAAATTATATACCCGATACACAATAAATTTCCGCTTTTCAGGCATTTTGCTTCGCTGGAAATACCTGCTTTCAGAGCCGCACAAAACGGAAATTTAAAGTGGAACCAGGATATATGTTAAATCTGATGATATTATATTTTATATGATGTGTAATTTTTGTCAAGAAAAATTTAATAAATTTATAATTTTTTGATATTAAAAGATAAATATTTCTTGAGTAATAATTTTTGCGCAAAAAACAGTTTCGGCGGAAAATTGGCTGGTATATAAATAATTCGAAAAAAATCAAAAAAAAGAGGTAATTTATCTGGTACACTATATATTTTAATATTTTACCCGATATACTATAAAATTTCATTTCACCTTTCGGCCGACAGACTGACATTTTGCTTCGCTGCCGGCAGCAGGCTGGGCTAAAAATGCCTCTTTTAGAGCAGCACAAAATGGAAATTTAAAGTGGAACCAGCATAATTTTTTACTTTTTTGTCTATTTTTTCTCCATTCGGCGTTTCGTGAATCCGAAACATAACAGTCAGAGCTGCGGTGAAAGGAAATTTAATGCGGAGTCGGTCTAAACAGGAAATATCGCTTGTTTTTCAGAAAAATTATTATATAATAATGGACTCTTGGTGGTGTGATACGATAATTTTAATAGCTGGTGGCGAATTTAAAATTTTGAAGGAACGTGTATATTTATATCTGATGCACGATAAATTTCCGTTTCTCATGTTCGCCGACCGGCATGCCAAGTATTTTTTTCGCTGAAAATGTCTGTTTTCAGAGCCGTACAAAACGAGAATTTAAAGGAAAACCATATAAAAAAGGAAAAGAGCATGGAGCAGAGTACGTTACAGTGGTTAGGACATAATGCATGGTTATTTGAACATAAAGGTTTTCGAATTTTAGTAGATCCCTTTTTGACTGGAAATCCGAAAGCGGCCGTGGCGGCGGATGCAGTGAAGGCAGATTTTATTTTGGTTTCACACGGACATGAAGATCATCTGGGAGATACGCTGAAACTGGCAAAACGTACTGGTGCGGCAGTGATTACTGTGGCGGAAATTGCTGCCTGGCTGTCAAAACAGGGTATAAAAAAAGTAATTGGAATGAATGTAGGAGGTGGGGTAAATACGCTTTTTGGGAGAGTGGAAATGACGCCAGCGTTTCATTCGTCGACACTCCCGGATGGTTCTTCTGGAGGGGTGCCTTGTGGATTTCTGATTAAAGTGGCGTCGGGCGGAACGATTTATTTTGCGTGTGACACCGGTGTTTTTGGGGATATGAAACTTTTGGCGGAAAAACAGATAAAAATTGCGGTTTTACCGATCGGTGATGTATACACCATGGGGCCAGAAGAATCTTTGAAAGCCATTCAGCTTTTGCAGCCGAAAGTGGTGATTCCCTGCCATTATGATACATGGAAATTAATTGCACAAGATACGAAAGAATGGGAAATACGGGTACGCAAAGAAACTCAGGCGGTGCCGTGCGTACTGACACCGGGGGAAAAAATCCAGTGTTTTGAATCAGAAGAATGATTTTGGTGTGAAATTCTGTCGGTCTTTGGGGGACTGTGCTGGACAGTGAGATGTCGGCGAAGGAGGAAATTTGACGCTATTTTTGTCTGAACGCTTGCGTTTTTTTTGTAGAAATGCTACAATAAAAAAGCATACAAAAAAATTATTGGCAGCGGAATATTTATGTATATACTGGTTTTCGTTTAAATTTCCGTTTTGTGCGGCTCTGAAAGAAGCATTTTCAGTTCAGCCTGCTGCTGGCAGCGAAGCAAAAATGCCGGCCGACCTGTCGGCAGAAAGATGAAACGGAATTTTATAATGCATCGGGTATATAAGTGAGTTATATTCACTGAATGATGAAATTTCACCTTTTTTGATGTTTTTGTATTTTACTGAAAACGCACAAGTTTTGTGGCTGATCAAAACTTTAATTTATACTGGTTTTCCTTTAAATTTCCGCTTCTGCGGTCAGATGACGGGCAGATCGGCATTTCGCGATTCACAAAATGCGTACTTTTGTGACCGAGGAATTCAGGAATTTTAAAGTGGGATCGGGGTATACAAGAAATAACGGAACGATTTTTGGTTTTTTTAAGATAAGATAAAAAGATAAAGATGAGAAAAATATGGCACCGACAGCTGAACAATTAGGGATTCGTGCCGTTCAACTGAGCTTAATGACAGAGCGGCAGTTACAGGCGGCGTGGGGAGAAATCGGGACGAAAAACGTTCCGCTGGAGGAATTTACGAATTTATTAATTCGTCGTGAATTATTGACGAATTACCAGGTGGAGCGTTTAGTGGAGGGGCGGACCACGGGTTTCTTTTTTGGAGATTATAAAGCACTTTATCTTGTGGGGCGCGGAACTTTTGCACGCGTATATCGGGCTGTTCACCGAGAGACGGGAGAGGTGGTCGCGATAAAGGTTTTAAGGACGAAATACAGTGAAAATCAGGAGTCGTGCACACAGTTTCAGCGTGAGGGAGAGCTGGGAAAAGTTCTGAATCATCCGAATATTATTCAGATTAAGGAGGTTTATTCTCGCGGGAAACTACATTTTCTGGCGATGGAATTTATAGAAGGGCAGAGTTTGGCGGATTTTGTACGTCTGCGTGGAAAGGTGGCGTATAAAGAAGCGGTATCCATTATGAAAAATATTGTGTCTGGTTTACAGTATGCTTTTGAGCATGGGATGACGCACCGCGATTTGAAGTTAACGAATGTTATGGTTACCAGTCGGGGAGTGGCGAAACTGGCGGATTTTGGTCTGGCACAGGTGGATCAGAATTTACAGTTGGATGATATGGTGATCGAGATTCCGAATCCGCGAACACTGGATTACGCTGGTTTAGAGAATGCCACGGGGGTGAAGAAAGATGATACACGCAGCGATATTTATTTTGCGGGGTGTATGTTTTATCATATGTTGACTGGGGAGTCTCCGTTACTGGAAACGAAAGATCGGATTCAGAGGATTTCCTCGAATCGTTTTCGGGAGGTGGTGCCTGTTCAGGAAAAGATGCCTTCATTACCGCTGGCGATCGCGATGGTCGTGAATAAGGCGATGAACCTGGATGTTCATAAACGTTATCAGACACCGGGAGAATTTTTGCGGGATTTAAAATTGATTGAGCAGCAGATTCATGAGCATCCGGAAAAGATTTTGGATCAGAGTGTATTACTGGGAAATCGTTCTTTGGTGGAGCATTCCGTGATGATCGTGGAGTCGGATCCGAAGTTACAGGAAATATTGCGTGAGTCGTTTAAGAAAGTCGGGTTTCGTGTGTTATTAACGACAGATCCGCAGCGAGCGATCGATCGTTTTTATGATGATCGTCATGTCGCGGACTGCATGGTGATAAATGCTCAAAATATTGGGATGTTAGCTGTGGAGGGATTTAATAGTACTCATGAGCTGGATCATGGCACGTGGAAATTACCGGCGTTTTTACTGCTGGCAAAAAATCAAAAATCATGGAATGAAACTGCAGTCTGTGATGATTTTCGTGTGGTGGTGCAGATGCCTGTTTCGATGAAACAGCTTACGATTCTCATTACACAGGTTTTGGCGAAACGTGCGAAATAAGGGAAAAGTGGTTTTCGATGAAAATGTTATACCATCTGATTCTTGTTTAAATTTCCGTTCTGTGCGGCTTTTAATGCCGGCATTTTCAGCGAAGTAAAAATGCTGGGAAAGCGGAAATTTATCGTGTATCGGATATAAAAAGTATAAAATTTTCGGAGATGCGCTGGTTAAACATAAATTTTTATTTTGTGTGATTATGAAATTTGTGTGATGATAAAAATCATATTTCATGCAGCATAAAAATGCTGGAGATGTAATACTGGTTCTCTTTTAAATTTCCGTTTTATGCGGCTCTGAAAGCAGGCATTTTTAGCGAAGTAAAATGCCGATGAAGCGGAATTTTATAGTGTATCGGATATAAAAAGTTATAAAATGTCGAATATATTTTTTCATTGGGGAATGTTTTAGGAGTCCATGATGTATCGTGTTTTGCTATTTATCCTTGTTTTCTCATTCACTTTAGCTGGGGGAGTTTCGGAGAATCATTTTAAGGTTTTCTTTTTATCTTCGGCGTACTCACAAGAGGAGCCGGAAGAAGGTGGTGAAGAGAGGAATTCTGAGCAGGAGAATACGGAAGAGGGGGTGCCAGGCGAGGAAAATACGGAAGGGCAGGGCACCGAGTCTGAGAGTAATGGAGAGGAAAATGCCGAAAATGAGGAGGGGGTGCAGGAGGAAGAAAATGCAGAAGAAGAGGCTGAGGAAACTCCTGTAACACCAGAGGAAACGAATCTTTTTTCTACAAAAGATTTCGGAAAAGGGGGATACGTTTCTCTGTGGAAAGTTTTTCTTGCCATTTTGGTTTATCTTTGTTGGGTTCATACCACGGACTGGCTCAGCAGTGACTGTCAGGAATATAAATTTGGTGTCGGGCGCTGGGTGCCGATTATTTATGGGTCTTTTCTTGGCGCACTGATGCTATTTTGGATTATTCCCGTTTTTTGGGTGGGATTTCCACTGCTTCTTTTAACTTATCTGGTTCCTCTTATTATATATGTAAGGAAACGGAATGCGGTGGTCTCGGATGGAGAAAAGGTCATGACGGCGGAGCACTTACAGTACTGGCTGGCCGATCATCTGAGTATGGTGGGGATTAAGATGGCTGTAAAAGCGAAAAAGGATAAACATGCGTCGGGGCCACCGATCGTGCTGAATTCTTTTGGTGGGACGATTAAGGAAAATGAACAGAGGCGTATCGCGGCGCAGCACCACCCAGGATTTCGTGATGCTCGTCAGTTACTGGCGGATGGTCTGGGACAGGAAGCAGAAGTTATCGTCCTGGATTTTTCACAGACGGGGGTAACGATTAAATATCAGGTGGACGGTGCGTGGCATGCGGGGCATTCCATGGAGCGTGAAAAAGCGGACCCAGCTCTGGAAGCGTTAAAACTTTTATGTGGATTAAATTCTCAGGAACGTCGCCGTAAGCAGGAGGGAAAATTTAAAGCGACTTATGAATATCAGTATACTTTTCCGGAGGATCGGCTGAAGATAAAGCAGGTACAGGAGGAAATCGAGAGAACTCCAGAAGATGATTTAGTGCGACATAAAGAGCTGAAGCGTGAAATGCAGGTGGCGAAAGAGTCAAAACGTCCGCCGGAGACACGAAAAAAGGACGTTACTCCGAAGTTTATTTCGCAGGGAACACAGACGGGGGAACGGGTAATCGTTCAGTTTGAGGTGGAGAAAACGGTATTTAAAACTCCGGCCGAGCTGGGAATGAATGAGAAGACACAGCAGGAAGTGCTTACGCATTTAGCCAGTGAGAAAGGGATATTTATTTTTGCTGCACCGAAAGCGGGAGGTCTGCGCACGACGATGACGGTCATGCTGGGAAAAACGGACCGTTACTGTCGGGATTTTATCGCGATCGATGATGGGGAACATCATTATGAAGAAGTGGAAAATATTCCTGTGGAGGTTTCTCCTGCGAAGACGCCGGAGGAATGGAAACAGTATTTACGATCAGTGTTTTTAAAGGAGCCGAATGTCGTTTTACTCCGAGACATTACTTGTGGTGAAATGCTGGATGCGGTGACGGAAGAGTTATCGGAAAGTGACCGTTTTTTTATTACCTCGGTGCGGGCTAAAGATGGTGCGGAAGCTCTTTTACGGCTCATGCTGACGAAGTGTGACGCGGAGAAATTCGTGGAAAATGTGAATGCTGTTTTAACCCAGCGTCTGGCGCGGCGGCTGTGTGATCACTGTAAGGAAATGTATCAGCCAGCTCCGCAGTTATTACGGCAGCTGGGATTTCCTGCGGATAAAGAGGTTATGTTTTATCGTCCACCACAGGTCGATGAAAAGCAGACTCCCTGTCCGGAGTGTCGGGGAATCGGATATAAGGGGCGTGTCGCGATTTATGAATTGGCGGTTCCGGGAGACGTCACCCGTGAAATTTTGAGTAAACAGCCTAAATTAGAGCTGGTTCGTAAAGCACTGCGGAAAGATGGGAACCGATCCATGATGGAGGAAGGGATTCAGCTGGTGGTGAAAGGCACGACTTCTATTCAGGAGCTAAAACGTGCGCTGGAGTAATTTATATCCGATGCACGAGAAATTTCCACTTCCCTGGTATTTTTGCTTTACTGAAAATGTCTGCTTTCAGAGCGGCAGAAACGGAAATTTAAAGTGGAACCAGTATAACACTTAAAATTAAAGTGGAAATCAGGTATAAAAGCGGAAGTGGAGAAATGTATCGGATATGAAAAGATAATTGCCTGGAGGCGTGGGATTTTTGACAGACGTGTTTTTTAGATTATTTCATTATTAATTAAACAGAGATTTATAATATTATGCTTACATTTCTTTTAATCGTGATTTTTCTGGGAGTTTTTGGCACGACGATGACGGACACCTTATGGGGGAACACGCTTCGGCTGATAAATCTGATTTTTTCGGCCACGATCGCGTCCAGTTTAAGTGAGCCGGTGGCGAAATTAATGGAGTCCTTAATGCTTAAGGGATATTTCTTTTATAATTTTGTCGCGATTTGGTTCGTTTTTCTTGTGGCTTATGCTTTTTTCCGTTTTACCACGCAGCAGCTGAGTAAAGTGAATGTGAAATTTCATTCGCTGGCGAATGTTTATGGTGGAAAGGTAATGGCGGCTATCGTCGCGGCAGTTTTTGTAAGTTTTTTGACGTTTTCCATGCATCAGGCTCCTTTATATAAGAATTTTTTGGGATTTAATCATAAAGACAGATTATGTCTTGGTTTAGCGCCTGATCGCCAGTGGCATGATTATATGGTCTGGGTTTCTTCGGGTGTGTATAACGTGGATGAAAATTCGAGTTTTGATCCTAAAAATACATATGCAGAGCGTTATTCTCGGTTTCGGGCCATGTTAGAGCTTTATGCGAATGAAAAAAATGCTTTGGGTGTGGCGAATTATTCGGATAAATACGCACCAAAACGTCCCTGATTAAATTTTGTAACAGGAGCTGTTTTTTGGGGGATAAAATTTTAGTTTAAAGTCTGATGCTCTAAAAATTTAGAGATCCTGATATTTTTGGCGTGGAAATACTGGAGGCACAGTCATAAAAATATAAAAGTGTGATTCTAATTTTATTTTAAATGAAGCGCGTAATAGAAGCTGGTGCTTCGTAAAATGTCGTGGGACAAAATGTAAGTGGAGTATGGAGGATAAATGCTGGAAATCTGAAGCGGAGTGTGTTTAAGTGGTTTTATATCCGATGCACTATGAATTTTCGTTTCTCCGGCATTTTTGCTTCGCTGAAATGCTTACTTTAAGAACCGCACAAAACGGAAATTTAAAGTGGAAACAGTATTACTTTTTTGAATTTTTATCATGGAAGCGTCTGTTTTATCGGTATGAAATGGAAGTTTTTTCTGGAAAGTGGAAGTTTTTTCTGGGAATCAGATGTTAAACCCTCTGTTTATGAGTGATGATGTGATCTCGGAATTAGTGGTTTTGAGGATGGAGAATAAAACGAAAGAGAAATAAAATGGATATTTATGAAGAAAGCCATTTAAATGAATATCACCCTCTGTGTATTCCTGCAGTAATTGGTGGAACGATCGGTTTTTTGTCGCCCATGGCTCTGGTGCATCCGTTTTTTATATGGATTCCCTTTCTTTCTCTGCTGATGATTACATGGGGAGCGATTCTTTTTATGATGTATCCATCTGTTCTTTCAGGAAAAAAAATAGCTGTATGGGGATTCTTTTTTTCTTTGTTTTTTTCTTCAGCTGCGCTGGCAGATTCATGGATTTATAAAAGGATGGATGTATATGATGGGCAAATTTTCGCGGGACAGTGGCTGGATTTAATGCTTCAGGGCCGTGAAAAAGAGGCCTGTCAGCTCGGTTTAAGCAGTTATCAGCGCGCTAAAGGACGGGGAATAGATGTCAGTTATGCCAGTAATCCTGTGTTTATTGAAGCGTATAAAAATTTTCAGACTGCGGAGGCCCCCCAGTATCTGTTAAAAGAGTTTTGTGGTGGCCGTGCGGAGTATGTACGTCTGTCGAAAACTTTTATATTAAAAAAACAGAGAGCATACATTTATGAATTTAATGTCGTCGTGGGAGAAGGCTTAATGCAGAAGTCTCGCCCATTTTTTGTCTGTGTGGAGTGTAATCAGATCCCGACAGAAAATCGGTATGAATGGAGATGGGTACGCACGAATCTTAAAGAAGATAATTGAAATATAATGTGAGTTTTTTCAGAGTTTCCGTGACATCTCGAATTTATTTTAGATTTTTATTAAGAAAACCAAAGAAAAAACTCATTCACACATCACAAAATGCCAGGGAAGAGAAAATTTATAAAAATCATAGATATAAAATACGTACGCAACCTATAAATTTCAATTAATTATCAGAAAATTTCGGTGAAGCTATTTTTTGCTTGACAGACGAGTATTCTTTTGGTAAAATAATGAATGATTGTTGAGCTTTTTTGGGTGGAATGATTTTATACCCGAAATATGATACAAGATACTCTTAAATTTTCACATTATCAGCATTTTTGTTTTGCAGAAAATACCAGCTTCCAGGATTAAATAAAGTTTAAAGTGGAATCGGTAAAATTTTATTTTGCAGCGACAATTTTAAAAATAAAATATATTATGAGGGTTACTCATGCCTGCTTCTTTTGACCCATATCACGAATGGCTCGGTATTTCCCCGGAAGAACGGCCTATCAGTCATTATCGATTATTGGGAATCAAGAATCTTGAATCTCAGGAATCTGTCATTTCTAATGCTGCGGACCGACAGATGACGTTTATTCGGACTTTTCAGACGGGAAAATACTCTCAGGAATCGCAGCAGATTTTGAATGAACTTTCGCAGGCACGGGTCATTCTTTTAAATCCTGAAAAGAAACAGGAGTATGATGCCAAGTTAAGGAAAGAGCTGGAATTCGTTCGTCCGCCGAAAGCGGTGGCGGTGGAAGCGGCGGACGTTTCCTTACATTCGACGAAGATTTCTCTGGAAAATAAAATTCCTCCGAAAGACGGTTCTGTACTGAGTGTGTCTCCTGCAGAAAAGAATTTACCGCCGAGTGTTTCTGCGTCTGCGATTAATAAAAAAACTGTTCCCGTGCCCCCTCTTGAGACGAAATCAGAGTCGGATGTTTTATCCTCTCTTTTTGTGGCGCCAGATGTGTCTGTAGAGGGGAATAAACATTCGGTTTCTCCGCTCTTTCCTTCTACAAAGAAAACTCCGCTGCATCCAAAAGCCCCGACGGTACAAAAGAAGTCACAGATGTTTCTCGGGGGCGGTATTACTGCGGGAGTGCTGTTACTTCTCATGCTGATTTGGCTGCTGGGCGGTCTGGGAACTTCTGAAAAAATAGTCCAAAGAAATCCGGAAATCGAAAAAAATACATCTTCTGAAAAAGTTTCTCCTTCTGAAAAAGACAGGTCTGCTGAAAAAAATACATCTGCTGAGAAAGCCACGGATACGGATAATAAGCCAGCTTCTGTCATTCCGGAAACGGAAGAGGATGTTTCCGTGGTAAAATATGATTATGCGACCCGTGCCGATTATGTCATTTTAACAAAATATTTGGGCTCTGATTCTGAAGTTAAGATACCCGAAATGATTGAGAATCTGCCCGTAAAGGCGATTAATGCCAGTACGTTTAGAGGCTGTGACACGCTTACGAGTGTTACGATTCCTGATAGTGTTACGTATATTGAAAGCGGCGTGTTTGGGCACTGCAGGAATCTGGAGAAAATCCAATTCGCGTCTGACAATCATCATTATGCTGTTCATGATGGCGTACTTTTCTCGAAAGATGGAAAAGCTTTACTGGCCTGTCCACAGATGAAAAGTGGAACTTATGTCATTCCTGACGGTGTCACGACGATCGAAGGCCGTGCGTTTTCCAGATCACATCTTGAGGAAATTTTTATTCCTGAAGGCGTTACGACGATAATGGCTCGTGCGTTTTACGGATGTTCGGCACTTCATACGGTTACTGTTCCAGAGAGCGTGGTGGTAATTGAGGATAAGGTTTTTGACGGGTGTCCAAAACTCATTATTCATGGAATGAATGGATCCGTGGCGGAAAAGTACGCGGAAAAAAATGGTATAAAATTCGAAGGAACAGAGGCTGAAACTACAGAGGATAAAGCGGAATCTGAAACAGAAAAGAAAGCGGAAGCTGGCGCTGAAACGGAAAAGGAAGCAGAAGCTGGATCCGCGGAAAAAGAAGCGGAAGCTAAACCAGAAGATAAAGCCGAATCGGGAACGGAAAAGGAAAGCGAAACTGGGGAGGCGGAGAAAGAAGCGAAAACTTCTGCAGAGAAAGAAACGAAAACTGAGAAAGCAGCTTCTGGAAAAACGGATAATGAGTCTGCGGAAGAAATAAAAACTTCCGGAGAGAAGAAAAAAACTTCTGCACGTACCAAAGAACGTAAACCGGGTACCCGAATAACAAAAAAAATTAATGGCGTGACGTATGCCTTCCGCTGGTGTCCCCCGGGTGAGTTTATTATGGGGTCACCGAAAAATGAATTGGGTCGGGAATCTGACGAAAAACAGCATAAGGTTACTTTTTCTGAAGGTTTTTGGATCATGGAGACAGAGGTTACACAGTTAATGTGGGCGACTGTTATGCGTAATAATCCGGCCTGTTTTTCGCGCTGGGGCACCAGTGCCTATAAAGTGAAGGGAATACTCACACAGAACTTTCCCGTGGAACAGGTAAGTTGGGAAGACTGCCAAATATTTTGCGAGAAATTACGTGAGAAAGGTTTCGACATTTATCTTCCCACGGAGGCACAGTGGGAGTATGCCTGTCGGGCGGGATCCACCGCCAGTCTTAATAATGGAAAAAATATTACCAGTAGAGAAGAGGCATGTTATCATCTTAATGAAGTGGCATGGTATACGAAAAATACTGACGGTAAACCCTGTCCGGTGGGGATGCGTAAGCCGAATGCCTGGGGAATCCATGATATGCACGGAAACGTATGGGAATGGAGTGCCGACTGGCATAAATCTTTTACTGAGGAGGATGTTACGGATCCCACTGGCCCGACAGAGGGTACAGATCGTGTGGCGCGTGGTGGTGGATGGACGTCTCCCACAAGACGCTGCCGTTCTGCGTGCCGTCTTAAAGAAGAACCCACGAATCGTCGGCATTATCTCGGGTTCCGCGTCATCATGCTTCCCTGATTTTTGGCCTAAAATGCGGATTCCCTGGCCGGTATGTGGTTATTTTCCGGGGTTATATTTAGGAATGTACATTACCTCGAAAAGTGCCATATTCTGTAATTTTACTTTATCTTGGCTCCACGTAAAATTTTCGTTTTGCGTGGTTCTGGGTGCCGGCATTTTACCGAGAATACTGGTTCTGCATTAAATTTCCGTTTTGTGCGGTTCAGAAAACAGGTATTTTCGGCGAAGCAAAAATGCCGGGAAAGTGAAAATTCATAGTGCATCGGGTATAAAATGCCGGTAATACGTCATTCTTATAATGCATCTGGATAAAAATCATGCATCGGAAATCGATTCTTCTTCTGATGTGAAAAAGCTAAAATGTTTTGTCGTATGTTTTGGCTGGTCTCCGATAAGAATCGCGAGCCATTCTGTTTCTTTAAAGGCCTGGAGGACGATTTTTACCATAATAGTTAAGGGCGCGGCAAGGAAAAATCCCACCAGGCCGAGAATCCATCCCCAGAAAAAGAGTGACATAAGAATAACCACGGTGGAAATTCCCAGACCGTGTCCAAGCATTTTTGGCTCGATTCCGTAACCGATCGTACATTCGATCGCCGTCAGACACAGAATATACAGAATTACACCCTGTACATCATACGTCATGAAAATGAGTAGACCGGGAATGATGGAGGCGACGATTCCGCCGATATTTGGTATGAAATAAAGGAAGAATGCGACAAGACCCCAAAAGAGGGCGGCGGGTACTCCGAAGAATACGTAAACCATGGTCGCGGCCGCTGCAGACAGTAAGCTGGAAATGGCTTTTAGGAAAAGGTAACGCCGGATTTCGTGAGCGATATGATGGAAATGTTTATTTCCGATCGGAGCTTCTTTTCCGAAAGCGAGATCCACTTTAGCTGGGAAGCGTGCCGCTTCAAAAATCATAAACAGCGTAAAAATCATGACAAGAAAGCCATACGCAGCTAAATTTTTTATTTCGACGACTGATTTTGTGATCCAGTACATTACCGTTTTGGTATCCAGGGGAATCAGAGACTGTTCTTCATTTATTTCCGCTAAAAATTTATCGGGGTCATAAGAGGCTATAAAATCCGAGTCTGTTTCAGAATAATCCGAAAATAAGGTATCTTCACCAGAAAAAAGTCCTGTTTTTTTAGGATTTTTTTTCTGCGTAAGGTTTTCCATGGACGGGGGACTCTGATTTTTAGACTTTTTACTCGGAAGTTCTTCTGTTTCACCATTTTGAGAGGGAATTAAATTTTCAGGCGGTATGCCATCTGAATTTTTTGTGTTTTTCGTGGAGTTCGTGTTTAGAGGAAGATCCGCAGAAGGATTTTTTTCTGTAGCGCGTGTACCTGTTTCCTGTGGCGTAACATTTTTTTGTGAATCTTCGGTTTTTTGTGATTCTTCGGTCTCTTCCAGAGATTCTTTTTCTTCATCCCATCCCAGAGCGAAACCATACTGTTCTAATTTTTGTTCCAGCACCTGAATTTTAAGTGCGATTTTTTCTCGATATACAGGAATTTCTCCGATAAAATTATTTAGTGACTGTCCGACGAAAATGGCGATTCCTAAAAAAAGCATTAAAGTCGTTCCAAGAACTAAAATAAGAGAAATAATACTGGGACATCCTTTTTTTTGGAGCCAGCGCAGGGGAACTAAAAGGATGATCGTTACAAATAACGCCAGTAAAACCGGCGCGACGATATCATTCGCCGCTTTAATTCCCGCCAGAAGAATGACGGTGGCCGCTCCGATGATTATGAAACGGGAAATTTTTTGAGGACTCGGTTTCGAAAGAAACTTTTCCGGAAAAAAAGTCGGTTCCGAAAAATTAGGAGTATCTGTAGGAATGGGATCCGAGTTATCTAGAGGAGATTTTGGATGCATGCAGTTTTAGTCCTTCCTGTGGTACATTTAACTTTATATAAATTTTATAATATCACATATGGAATTTACGTATATAATACTGGTTTTCCTTTAAATTTCCGTTTTATGCGGTTCTGAAAGCAGGTATTTTCAGTGAAACAAAAATGCCGGGGAAGGCGAAAATTTATATTAGTATATCGGGAATAAAAGTTACAGGGGTGAATATTCTGAGACAGAAATATCGGTAACAGGGATAAATTTTTCCAGCGTTTCTTCTTTTGATGAAAAATGTCTGAAAATGATTTCGGGAACCATGTGAGCATTTTTGGAATAATGAATCTGAAGCATTTTTGCCTGTACCAGAGTTTCTTCTGTGATCTGTCCTATTAAAAGTATGCTGGGGCCAGTATAATTTTCTGGTTCAAAATATGCCAGATCATTCCGGCCGGCACAGTTTTCAAGAAATTTTTCACGAATGATGGTACAGTCTTTTGCATTACGCCCCATAATGACGCGCGTGGAATCATTCAGGCGTAAATGTCGGCCGAAGCGTAAAAGCTCATATTCCCACATTTTTGCCTGTGGAGCGTTACGGATCAGGTCAAAAACGCGCGGAGCGAAAGATTTTTGGGTCAGACAGCATCCGGGAGAAGCACCGGGGATATATGTTAAACCCAGGCTTTTCCCCAGAGAATGTAAAGGAGCTCGGGCACGTCCCTGAAATCCATATAATTTTTCACGGTCAATCATTCCTGAGGTTTCTGGTTCCGTGATGGGTAAAAGTTTTGCACTGATCGGACGCAGTAATCTGCCTTTTAGGCCGGAACGAAATTCCAGCATTTCTAAATGATGCCGCCTCTGGCTCATGGGCCGCTGCCCGAGCACTTCTCCCGTAATGACAGCGCAGGCACCTGTTTCTTCCATACGTTTTTTTGCCATTTTTAACATGAAAAGATGGCAGTCCAGGCAGGGATTCGCCGCTTTTCCATATCCAAAAAGTGGATGCTTAAGAATCTCGATATAAGTTGGCTCTGTATATACGGCGTGAAAAAAAATTCCCAGATCATCGGCACATTTTTTGGCTTCTGAGTATGATTCTACGAAAGGGGTAACGACATGAAGTCCTTCCACTTCAGAACCCTCCCGCTGCATGATGCGCACCGCCAGAGCACTGTCGAAACCTCCGGAGAGTAGGGCGATAACCTTTTTTTTCATCTGTAAACCTCCTCTTTCTTATATATTTTGTTGATCGGATGGATAAGGTGGCTGCAGACCCATGATCTGATTATAGGCGTTATGAGCTGCACGCTGTTCTGCTTCTTTTTTATTTTTTCCCCATGCGCCCTGATAATTTATTTCATCCAGCGAAACGCAGACTTTAAAACATTTATTATGATCAGGACCTCTCTCGTCCAGAACCACATAAAGCGGAGTTTGGTGCATATTCTGCTGTGAATACTGCTGTAAAAGTGTTTTGAAATTTTGACCTGAGGTTCCACGAATATTTTCTTCAATTTCTTCTTCAAAATGATTCGTTACATATGTTCTGGCCGCGTTCATTCCTCCGTCGAGGTAAATTGCACCGATAATTGATTCCTGAACATTAGCTAAAAGAGAGTCAGGTAAACATTTAAAATGCTCCATTCCTTTTCCCAAAAAAAGGAATTTACCGAGACCCTGTGTTTTTGAGATTTTTGAACATGAAACTCGGCTTACTACGACCGATTTAATTTGAGTCATCTGGCCTTCCATCATATCTTTACACCGGTGATACAGGATTTCCACGATAAGCATTCCAAGAACCGCGTCACCAAGAAATTCCAGACGTTCATTCGAAAAAAATGGTGTGACGGCTCCGGAGGAATGAGTCAGCGCGGCAATTAATAATTCAGGATTCTTAAACTGATAATTAATTGCTTCCTGGCAGGTATTAAGTTTATGGATGGATTTTGGATCCAGATTTAATATGTTCATTATTTATATTTAAAATTATCAAAAACTGTAAATAAAAAATACGCAGGTTTCACTTTCAAAATCTGTTTTTTGTAAATACAGAATATGGTTATTTGTGCTGGTGAAGTCTGAAAGTTCTGGACTTACAGATATAAATATTTATACCCGATATACTATAAATTTCCGCTTTCCCGGCATTTTGCTTCGCTGAAAAAGCCTGCTTCGAGAGCCGCAGAAAACGGAAATTTAAAGTGGATCCAGTATATTATATGTAAAAAAAAGAAAATTTAAAGGTTTCAGAGTGATGATTTTTGTTTTTTTACAAAATATGACAGGGTTTATACCCGATACACTATAAATTTCCGCTTCCTCGGCATTTTATTTCGCTGAAAATGCCTGCTTTCAGAGTCTCTTAAACGGAAATTTAAAGTGGAATCCGTATATTTTAGAAAAAATTCGCAAAATTTATGAAAACAGGGAGTTTTGGCTCCGAAAATATCAAAAATGCTCGATTTTCATCTTTTGTTTTTTATATACTCGATGCACTATGAATTTCCGCTTTCTCGGCATTTTGCTTCGCTAAAAAAGCCTGGTTTCAGAGCCGCACAAAATGGAAGTTTAATGTGGAACCCGTATATGTAATCATTTATCTGGGTGTTCTTCTCCCCAGAGTGTCAGCACTAACTGACGGCACCCTGCGTGGAGACGGTGTTCACAGAGATAAATTCCCTGCCATGTTCCTAATAAAAGTTGGCCATTTTTTACTGGAATGGAAAGCTGAGCTCCCATGAGGGAGGCTTTTCCATGGGCGGACATGTCATCCGGCCCTTCTTCAGTGTGCCGGTACAGAAAATCATCTTTTGCCCAGCTGCAGAGTAACGTTTCCAGATCATGTGGGACGTCAGGATCTGCATTTTCGTTTATGGTTAAAGATGCGGATGTGTGACGGATAAAAACAGAAAACATCCCGATTTTAATATGAGAAATTTCAGGTATTTCCTTATATATAAATGATGTGATTAGGTGACATCCACGAGGAAAAGCTGGAAGAGAAATGATTTTTTGATAAAATTTCATATAAGTATAATAAAAAATGATAGCGGAAAGAGGACTGAGAAGAATAGGTAATCTGAGTATGCAGTATATATAAGTACTATTACATATTTTTTCCCAGATGTCAATTATTCTGATAAAGCTTGGAATGAAAGTAGTTGCAGCGAAAGAATAATATGTTAAAATTAAAGCCAGAGAATTCGTGATTATTTATTATGTATGGATATAAAAACAAAAAATATTTAAAAAAGAGAAATAATATTATGTTAGAATTTTCATTAGAAGTTGTGCGTCATGCATCGGAATTAACACTTCAGCTGCAAAAAGAGCTGGTTTCTGTGGTTTTAGATAAATCAGATCGTTCGCCGGTTACGGTGGCGGATTTAGCGGTACAGGCATATGTGGCAGCTAAACTGGAAGAATATACTCCAGAAATTCCATTAATTGGGGAGGAATCCTCTGATGTTTTTCAGTCGGAGGAGGGGAAAAAACTGCTGCCGGTGGTAACGAAATATGTCCAGAGATTTTTACCGGGGAAAAGAGAAGATGATATATGCCGGTGGATTAATCGTGGGCAGGAGCAAATATCGTCTTCAGAAAAGTTTTGGACTTTAGATCCTGTGGACGGTACGAAAGGTTTTTTACGTGGTCAGCAGTATGCGGTGGCTCTGGCACTGGTGGAAAACGGAGTGGTTAAACTGGGAGTTTTGGGATGCCCGAGTCTGTCGGTGGAGGATATTCAGGATGGAGTGCTGGCGTATGCATGTCGGGAACAGGGTGCATGGATAACACCTCTGAGGGAAAATTCTTCTGAGGAGGGAAAAAAGGGTAATTTTTCTCGCCGGTTACATGTTTCGCAGGAGAAAGAGATTTCGCAGGCAAGAATCCTGCGTTCTGTGGAGTCTGGACATACGAATGTTAGTCAGCTGGATGTTTTGATGCAAAAAATGAAGGTGTGTGCTTCTCCGGTTCAGATGGACAGTCAGGCAAAATATGTTATTTTGGCTGATGGAAAAGGAGATTTACTTTTTCGTCTTTTGTCTGCAAAAATGCCTGATTACGAGGAAAAAATCTGGGATCAGGCGGCGGGCAGTATTTTACTGGAAGAGGCGGGTGGAAAAATAACGGATCTTGATGGGAAAAAATTGGATTTTACTCAGGGACGGACGCTGAAAAAAAATCGCGGAATCTGTGCGTCAAATAATTTTTTACATGATGCGGCGATTCAGGCACTGCAGGAGCTTCGAAGTATTTCTTGAGTTTATGATAAGGCGAAAAGGAATGGCGTAAAAAATGTTAACCACGTATCTTTTTGAAAATCCATTTCCGATTTTAATTTTCTGTATGTTAATGGCAGCTTTTTTTTGTGTGGCCTTTAATATTACACGTTATAAAATCTGTTTACTGGGCGCACTGGTTTCTGTGCTGATGGGGATCAGTATTTTTTTGTTGGACTTTTTTGTCATTACGGCGAAAGAAAGGGTGCGTCTGGTTATTCAGGAAGGGGTCCGTGTGGTGGAGTCTCAAAATGAGGAAGATGTTTTTAAACTATTATCGCCAGAAATGAAAAGGAGTTATGCTCCCATGATTCATTCAGTTTTCAGAAATGTACATTTCGAAAAAGTCCGTGCGAATGATTTACAGATTTATATTAATGAGCTTACCAGTCCTCATTCGGCGAGAGCTGAATTTTTTGCTGTGATTATTTATCGTGGAAAAAATGGAAATGTGCCTGGAGAGCGTCTGGTACGGCGCGTTTCTCTGAAATTCGAAAAATATAATGATGAAAAATGGCTTATTTCAGGTTTTGAGCACAAAAATGTAGTCGGGGATACCTGGCGAGAATGATGGGATGTCGTGAGGGATCTCCAGAGAGAGAATCTGGCCTCGGCAGGTGCTGGAAACGGCAGAGAAAGTGAGTATTTATAGTGCATCGGATTTAGAATCCATTTATACGAGTTTTTCTTTACATTTCTGTTTTGTGTGGCTCTGAAAGCAAGACATTTTCAGTGAAGCAAAAATGCCAGGGAAACGGAAATTTATACTTGCATCGGGTATTAAAAGGTGAAAAATATGATAAAAATAAAGAAAAACATTATTTTAAATAATAGATTTAGTGAAAAATTTCTTTTTTTTCTGAAATGTAAAAAGAACTTTCTGTTTTCTTTTTTTTGTATCATTTTTTCATTTTTTTGTTTTCATTATCTTGTGGCGGAAGAGATTTCAGAGAAAATTTTAAAACTGGAGGCTTCGGGTGCTAAAATTCGTAAGAATTCACAGGGAGCGGTAATTGCTGTGGATGCAAGAAATACGGACATTACGGGAGAATATTTGCCGGAAATGCCATTTTTGCGTGATTTAAAACTTACAGGTCCCCAGGTAACAGATATAACCATGCAAAAACTTTTTGCATTTTCTTCTTTAACCAGTCTTTCGCTGGATAAGACCGGGATAACGGATAAAACATTAATTTCGCAGATTTCCCGACTTCCAAAACTCCAGCAGCTTTTTTTGTCTGGAGTAAAGATTACAGACAGCGGAGTGAAAGTTTTGGCAAAAAATAAAAACTTCATACGTATCCGGCTGGCAGGTACCCAAATTACGGATGCTTCTCTTGAAATTTTGTCTGAGATGTCAGCTCTTCGGTCTCTGGATTTAAGTAATACTAAGATTTCTGTAGATGGACTTTCGAAACTTGTTACTTTAAGTGTTTTAGAGGATATAAATATTTATAATGCAAAATATGTTGGCGGAGAAGTTACTGAAATTTTTGCGGAAATGGATGGGTTACAAAAAATAAATATGGATAATATTCCTGTGACGGATGCGGACGTGGAAAAACTGCTGCCGCTGGCGGAGAATCTTATCTTTCTCCATCTGGGAGGTACAAGAATTACGGATAAAGTGGTGAATACGCTGGAAAAATTTAAAAAATTGAAGACGCTTTATGTAAATCGTACTGAAGTTACAGACGTGGGAGTGGCTCAGCTGCGGAAATCCCTGCCGGAATGTAATATCATTACGTGTGGCGGAGAGGAAAGACAGCCATGAAATCTTTTTTTAATAATCCGGAATATGAGTGGCGGGAGACATTTTTTATTATGTTTAATGAAAAAAAATGTTCACGACTCACATCTGAAAGAATAAGTGGGATGCTGAAAGATAGTCCGTATTCCAGTCTGGAGGTGAAAATTTTTGGTGCGGCAGCAGAGGGTGGTTTTCGTCGTATTTTATTTTCCTCCCCTCTGAATAAGGCGGTCGTGGAGGTGTATTTTCATCAGGGAGAGAGTGTTTTACGTCAGAGCCGTGAATTTTATGATGGGCTGTATGCGATTCTAGATATGTCTGAACGTTTAAAATGGCAGGAAATTTTAAATTTCACTGCGTGTTATGAACTGGTTTATTTTGAATATTTTGTAAAACCGCTAAAAATCGCAGAGGAATTTAGTGAAGATGATTCAAATTATGACCCGGGAATGTTACTTTTTTTATTGGAAAAACTTACACATCATTCTCATGGAGTCGCGCTGGATCCACAGTCCGGTATGATTTTGGATGTGGATTAAACAGATTTATAGTGTCTTGTGTTAAGAAATATTTGGTTTTTCATCCCCCACTCATATTTTCTTGAGACATATGGTATAATATATCGGTTCTCCTTTAAATTTCCGTTTTGTGTGGCTCTGAAAGCAGGCATTTTCAGCGAAGTAAAAATGCTGGGGAAGTGAAAATCATCATGTATCGGATATAAAATCGGTCTGACTTAAACTTTTCGTTTTCTGGCGATACAAAATGAAGTTTAAAAGAATGCCAGTCACCGTGCCGCGAGTTATATTTATTCTGATTCACCTTTAATTTCCGTTTTGTGCCGGTTCTGAAAACGGGTTTTCAGCGAAGCAAAAATGCTGAGAAAATGGAGATTTATAGTATATCAGGTAATATAATTTGTGTCGGTTATTATGTGGAATCCGAATCGTTTTATTTTTTTAGGAGAAAATCATGGATAAGTCTGAAGCTCTGCGTGCTCTTCAAAAAGCGGTCGAGGAACAGCAGCTGACATCTTCCGCTTTACAGAATATTCAGTTATGGCTGACATCACCACAGTATGCTGCGTATACAGATGAAATTATTCAGCTGGTGCATGATAAAAAATGGAAAGAACTGGATGATGCTTTTTGGACAGTCATTCCTTTTGGAACGGGAGGGCGCCGGGGAAAAATGTTTCCCGTGGGGACGAACATGATAAATGATGTTACGATCGGAGAAAGTGCTCAGGGGCTGGCGTCTTATACGCTGGAGTACTTACGCCAGTCAGGCCACCGGCCTTCATGCGCGATCGCGTATGATACGCGTCACCGTTCGCGGCATTTTGCCGAACTTTGCGCTGGTATTATGGTGGCGAATGGATTTAAGGTGTGGTTTTTAGATGGATACCGGAGTACTCCTGAGATGTCCTTCATGGTACGTTATAAAAAGTGTGATTGTGGCATTATGGTTACCGCCAGTCATAATCCGCCGAGTGATAATGCTGTAAAAGTTTACTGGAACACGGGCGGTCAGGCACTTTCTCCTCATGACACAGGGATAATTGAGAAAGTGATGTCCATGGAAAATGTAAAGAAAGTTCCTTTTCAGGAAGCACTCGCGGCGGGAGATGTGGAGTACTGCCAGGATGAAGTGGATAAAGCATTTTTTGATGCAGTACTTAAAATTATGTTGCCTGGAAGTCGGGATCTGAATGTTCTTTATTCACCCTTACACGGAGTGGGCGCCAGCTGTGTCTTACCAGTTTTGCGGCAGGCGGGTTTTGAAGCGGTGGAAGTTTTTGGGCCTCACGCTGAGCCGAGTGGTGATTTTCCGAATGTGCCTGGTCACGTTTCGAATCCTGAAAATCCCGCTGTTTTTGACAGCATGATTCAGTATGCGGAAGAAAAAGGGAATGTGGATATTATTCTCGCGACGGATCCTGATGCAGATCGGCTGGGAGTCGCGGCACCACTTTCCACACAGAAAGGCAGTTCATGGAAAACGCTGACAGGAAATCAGATCGCGGTACTGATGACGGAATATCTGTTAAAAACACGGAAAGAGCAGGGGAAACTTTCGCAGGAGGATTATGTGGTGGAGACACTCGTAACCACTCCACTGGTGAGGAAAATCGCGCAGGCATATGGAGTCAGGGCAATTTTTGATTTACTTGTCGGATTTAAATATATCGGAGGGACGATCGAAGAAAATGGCCCCGATCATTTTCTTCTCGGAGCCGAAGAATCGTATGGTTTTTTAATAGGTTCTCATGCCCGAGATAAGGACGCGGCGGCGGCGGCACTTATTTTCTGTCAGCTTGCGGCAGCTGCAAAAGAAGAGGGAAAGACCGTTCATGAAAAATTGGATGAAATATACGCGAAATACGGTAAGCATACTGAAAAAGCGTTTTCTGTCGTGATGACAGGTTCAGAAGGAATGACAAAAATGTCTAAACTTTTGGAGCGTTTTCAGAAGAATCCTCCTGCGAATCTTGGTGGGATGAAAATTATTCGTGTTCGTGATTATGAGCATGGAACGCAGACGGATCTTTTGACGGGAAAGAAATCTGCGCTGCAGGGACCACGAGGAAAACTCGTGATTTGGGATCTTTCTGAATCGGGGGATTTTGTCGCCGCCCGGCCCAGCGGTACGGAGCCGAAGATTAAATTTTATTTGTTCGCTTCCTGTCCGCCAGGTGCAGAAGAAGACTTGGATGCGCGATTAGTCTGTCTGGAAAATGATTTACGTCAGCTGATTTAAATAGAATCTTTGAATTTTCTGAAATATGGAGTTTTGGGAATTCCGTTTTTTTTCGGATTACCGTTTAATGGTCCCTGATGCACATACTGATTCCGCATTAAGTTTCCGTTTTTTGCGGTTCTGAAAACAGGTATTTTCAGTGAAACAAAATGCCGAGGAAGCGGAAATTTATAGTGTGTATCGGGTATATAAATTTCCGCTTCTCCAATTTTTTCAGTGAAGCAAAAAACGCCAGAAAAATCGGAATTTTATTGTGTGTCGGGGATAAGTCGTGGTGTATGAATGCTCTGTGTCCGGCTGTATATGCTGGTTCCACTTTAAATTTTCGTTTTTTGCGTTCTGAAAATAGGTATTTTCAGTGAAACAAAAATGCCGAGGAAGCGGAAATTTATAGTGTATCAGATATAAAACTAATAAATAAGTAAAACGGAGGTAATTCGTTTTTTCTTAGCGTATGATATAATTTGACTTTTCAGTTTTTTGGGGCACAAAATGCATTTTTTATAGTGTCATCAGAAATGTATTCTGGTTTTTCTTTAAGTTTCTGTTTCGCGCAGTTACGTAAATAAACATTCATCGTGAAATCTCAGAGAAATGAAAATTTATTGTAAATCGGAGTATAAAAATTTAGCGTGGTTCTTCGGAAAGTCGTAAAATTTAAAACATGTCTGAGTATTATGCCTGATGCACAATAAATTTTGTTTTTCGGATTTTACTTCACTGAAAATACCTGGTATAAAACGAAATTTGAAAGTATACTGGTTCCACTTTAAATTGTCGTTTTGTGCGGTTCTGAAAGCAGGCATTTTCAGCGAAGCAAAAAAATGCTGGTGAAGCGGAATTTTATAGTGTATCGGGTATAAAATCAGTATATATTCGCGGCGCCAAGCTGCTGGACTTCAGAATCTATAAGTTTTTCGAGAATGACTTCAAGATTTTGAATTTCTTTTTGGCTTTCTTCGTTTACCTTCTGAAAAAGCTGTTTTTTCATGGTTTCTTCGCATGATGCAATTCTTTTTTGAGAAAGAATCCATTTTGAAAACCGAGAGGAAATAACGAAATTTTCTTTTATCCAGGAAGTCGATTTTTCGCGCCCATATAAGAAATAAGCGGGAAGGGCCACTCCGAGTGTCAGCGCGACTCCGATAATAATTCCGACTGGTCCAGAAGTGATAAGAGCCATTCCGGTTCCACCACAGATGCTGCCGACGATCGTCGTGGTAATGACGGTAATAATGCCATTTATCGCATCCATGAAAAAAGTCGCGTTTACCGGCTGCACGGGAGTAAGCTGAATATCCTGACGGGAAAGGTTCCCCTGGAGCTGTGATTCTCCCATTTCGATTCCCTGATTTTTTAGCCAGTTTCGTATTTTATATAAAGATGTTTCATAAAGATTATCAAAATATCGCGTAAAGGCGGTTATGACGATTTTTTTCAGTGCATCTTTATTTGCGATAATTTCTTGTTCCATTTTTTGTTCCAGAGAAATAATCGTGCCCCCGTTTTTCCGAAAATCTTCAAAAATAGGCATGAATTTTTTATGATAAAGTAAGGATGTGATTTCATCCACGGCTTCCGTACATGCACTTTTAAATCCGGCCTGAAGGTGAGCTCTGATTTCTTTTTGAAGAAAATCTGTTTTTGTCTGAAGGATTTCCTGTCTGATTTTTTCAAATTTTAATTGTAAAGCAGGGAGAATGGCGAGACCTTCAGAAATTGCGGCGTATGGATTCAGGCAGTTCGCGTGTACTGCGGAAGGAAAGGCGTCTAAACAGTATTCTTTGACAAAAAACCACAGAGAGCTTCCGCCCGCCAGAGATAAAAAGTGAACATTTTTATTCGAGATTCCTTTTATGTTTAATCCGTGGTGAAGTTCCTCGCGAAACCATGCGATTAAATCCGTTTCATGATTTAATCGTTCAGGGCACGGTATTTTTGCATTTTCCAGAAAACGCAAAAAGGAAGAGGATGGTCGGTAATGCCGTGCGCGTTCAAGAAATTCCTCTTTTGTTGGGTTTTCTAGAAATCCGTAGTCGCCGATTCTAAAATTATAAAGAAGTGGAATGTTTTGATTAATCATTTTTGAAAACTCTTCTTTTGCGTTCCGACAAAGCGCGGTACGAACATAAAAATCATGTCCATTTTCCTCCAAATACTGCTGACGTCCTGGTTTTTGGTCACAGAACCACTGATAAAAGAGATCATCAAAAAGTCTGCCGCCCAGGTGCATATTTCCCCAGTGATGTTTTACTTCCCCGTTTTGCAGAAATGCGAAATCACAGGTGCCGCCGCCAAAATCCACGACAAGATATCCAGAAAGAATTTTGCTGATGGGATAAATACCCTGGCCCATATCATATAATAAAGCCCCTTTCGGTTCATGGATTAATTCGATTTCTCCATAACCCGACTGTCGGAAAAGAGTTTTTAGTGTGGCACGAAATTCTTCGGTGGCTTCACTGGGAATTCCGACGATAACCTGACAGGAAGGTGGAGTATTCTGGAGTTCCGTTTTCAGATGGAAAAATTTATTTGTCTTTTCGATATTTCTTAACATACACTGCAGAAAATCCACTGTGCTCTGGCGTGCTGTTTCGCTGTTTACGATATCCGGTTTAAAGTGGGATTCATACCGGTATCCGTACTGACGGATCATTTCCTTCGGGCACTGGCCATACGCAGTCGTCGCATGCTGACCGATAATCGGAAACGTATCTGGCGGAACTTCTGTGCGTGTACTGTAAAGAATGGCGGTGTCTATTCCTGGTGTTTTTTGATCAAAGAATAAAGGCGTTTTATTCATCTGATCCACAGGACACAGGGTTAAATAGGTATTCGTCGTGCCGAAGTCGATCGCTAAAATTTTATTGATGTTCATCTGTATTTCTTCTTTATACTCTGGTACACGAAAAGTAATCTTTTCGCCTGTTTTGTCTGCTGTCCGAATGAGGGATGACGGGGTTTCTGTATTTTATATTCAGCAGTTTTTAAATATTTTATTTTCAGGCATTTCCATTACGGAAAAATGTTTTGTCCCCGATACACGATAAAATTTCGCTTTTCCGGCATTTTTGTTTCGCTGAAAGTACCTGCTTTCAGCGCCGCACAAAACGGAAATTTAAACGAGAACCATATACTTTTCTGGCCGTGTGAAACAAAAATTTAAAGTGAAAGCGTGAATATTCTTTTAAATTTTATCGTGGTGTGAAAGTATATGTAAAATGTATCCCTCATCAGAGAAGGTATAAATTTTGTTTCCTCTGGCATTTTCAGCGAGTATTTACCTGGTGCTATTTTAAATTTTCATTTTGTGTGGCTCTAAATGCATGCATTTTTTGCGGAGTAAAATGTCCGGGAAAGTGAAAATTTTATAATGTGTCGGGCATAAAGTGAGTCATATATATTCGAAACATGAAAAAACGTGTCTTTTTTTATTCGTTTCTGTCATGATGATATGATTTT
Organism: Planctomycetia bacterium; assembly: GCA_030527015.1. GTDB lineage: Bacteria > Planctomycetota > Planctomycetia > Pirellulales > Thermoguttaceae > RGIG3701. The sequence continues at coordinate 39,686 of JAUNBR010000003.1, read as the reverse complement.
CTGACGATTCCTCGCGTGATAACTTTTCCATCATTATTATAAATCGGCGGAGATTCTTCTCGTACCCATTCTCCAGGAAAAATCGGTTCATATAAATCGTATTCCATTTCTCTGGATTTATCCCAAAGAAAGATTTTTGCTTTCGGAGTATCTTTTGATAAATGAGAGTCCACTTCTGTTTCCGACGAAAAGGGAAATGCATATCCCGCCAGGGCTAATTTTCCCATGATGGTGTTAAAAATTTTACTGCGGGTATCATTATCAGCGTGTATGGAATCCGTTATTAAACGTGTGATCTGATTTAATAGTTCATGTTCGTCACGGTGAGGATTAAAAGGATTTTCCTCCATTTCTTGAGCACGGTACATCAGCACGACAGTTAAGGAAGCGGCGGCCATGATCCACTGGCGGACGGTCAGCTCAACTTGTGGGTGATATAATTCCAGCTGATATTCATTTTTTCGCTTAAGTAAAAAAATGATGAAAAAAGCTCCGATATAAAAGAAGATTCGCTTCAAAAACCCACTTTTTCCTTTAATAAAAATAGGAAATGGAATTTTTAAAATCTGAAAAAGAGTGTCGGCACCTGCGGTCATTCCCACGGAAGTTAAAAGCCATTTTCTTAATCCGGGACGATTAATCAGAAAGATGCAAAAAGCCACGGTCAGAAAAGTACTTATGGCACTTCCCATCATCATACCGGTTTCTGTGGGTATTTTTGTTAGAAAGTTTACGACAGACGCGCCACCAAGAATTCCCAAAAGAGCACCACCTGCGGCCAAAAGACTAATCACCCAGGTGTTTAGTTCACCTTTTACAATTACCGGAGATGAAATCTGAATCGGGGGCATTAATTCGTTCAGATGATTTTTCAAAAATCTGGCCTGTTTATCTGTAATGGGTTTTCCTGCGTTAAGAATTTCAAAAAAAGCGGGGGAAAAAACACGTTCGGACAAATTTTTACGTAAGTCGTAAAGACTTATTTTCCTCCAGTTTTCATGGTCTGTTTCGAAAGGAGGATGTTTTTTCAGTGAATCTAAAAATTGTATGGTGGTGCTGGCGGAAACCTGCTGAACAAAATCCTCTAAAAGGTTTTTGTTCACATGCTGCATCCATTCTGACTGAAATAGGTGCATGGGAATCGAGAGCCGTGAGTCTGGTACGGATTCAGGCTCCGTATTTTGGCCGTAAATATCGGTGACGGAGTTTTTCGGGGAGGAGGTACGCTTTTTACCGAATTTTTTCCACAAAAGAAATGTCATGCACAAAAATATAAACGCGGCGACTGCGCAGCATATCGGAAGTAAGAAATTATCCATTTTACACCTAAAATATACAGAAGATCGGTTTAATACCCGATACACTATAAATTTCCGCTTCTCCGGGCATTTAGCTTCGTTAAAATACCTGTGCTTTCAGAGCCGCAGAAAACGGAAATTTAAAGTGGAACCAGGATATGTTACATTTTATACCAGAAGCAGTAAAAAATTTCCGCTTTTTCGACATTTTTGTTTCGCTGAAAATGCCTGCGTACAGAACCGTATATAAAACGAAATATCGCTTGCAGGCCAGCAGATAATGAAATCAAAAAATGGATGGGAAAAATGAAAATATATGCCTCAGATATAAAATTTGATGTAAGGTGGACACTTAACATAAAATGAAAAATGACAGACATGAATCAGACATTCGTCACGTCATCCGCTCCCTGTCTGGAACATAAAATATCCATGGCCCGTCCGATTTCTCGCTGGTATACATCATTTTCAGCATAAACTCGGCAGATGCGAAATGTCTGGGGAATGTTTCTGAAAAGATCCTCGGTTTCCAGTTCTTTAATGGTTTCTGTGGATGAATCATAAAGAAAATTCTGTCTGGCAGCAGGTGCCACGGACCCGGGACGAAATACATGTCTTGCCACATCAAAACGCAGTGGAATATCTTTAATCGCAGGTGGAAGTAAATTACGCAGCGCGAGTTCAAAAGTTTCTGGTCTGGCAAAAATGCTTGCCCCCTCCGGCTGTGAGGATGAAAACTGTAATGTACACTGTGCGACTTGTCGCCAGCGGAGATGACGCGTCAAAACCCGGTTCCATGCTTCCGAAAGTTCACGCAGATGTGCATCCTGACTTTTTCTCCACTGAGAAACCTGCATTAAAAGAGACCACTCGGTAAAATATAAATATTCCTGTAAATTATCCACTGGATTACCGGGGAAAAGAAAATCTTTTGATTTTCGGAAAAGATCCTCCAGTTCCAGATCGATCGCCCTGACGGTACGATGAAAATAAATAGTCTGAAAAAGTTCTGCCCGAACCATGATAAAACGGACCAGAGACGAAAATCCTTTATCGTGAATGGTTAATCCTGCTGGTGTGAATCGGGTATAATGCAGTAAGCGCTCCACGTCAATACTTTTTTGTGAATACCCAGACATGAAAGCGTCTCGCAGGACAAAATCCATATTATCGACTGTATATATACCACAAAAAAGACTCCGAAGAAATTTAAGCCACCGTGGCTGAGTGGAATTTTGCTGTTCATCACGAGCGGGTCTTTTTATTAAAAATGCCACCTGTTCAGGAGAGAGCGTTTCATCGGTGGCCAAAGAATGTCGAACGGTACGCCGGATGCCACGGATCATGTCTCCCAGTTCTTGCTGAATAATGATCCCGCCTAATTTTTCATGGTTTAAATCATAATTTGCCAAAAAATGCTGGTCAAAAAAATGGCCGAAAGGACCGTGTCCGACATCATGTAATAAAGCGGAAATGCGCATTAATGCTTCCACATAACCACGGCTGGGCACATTCTCGTCGGGCAGAGCTTCCCGTAAACTTTCGTAAAGGGTTTCCACGGCTTTAGAGGCCAGGTGCATGACACCCAAGACGTGCTGAAAACGAGTATGTTCGGCCGTGGGAAAGACCCACCAAGCTGTCTGTAACTGATGAATCTGACGTAATCGCTGTACCCATGGATGGTCAATTAACATCCGTTCAGAGGTTTCGCCCGGCTGAAGTCCTTCATTCGAGGTAAAAGGAATGTATCCGTGGACTGCGTCATAAGTTAAATTAATTGAGTCGATATGAGGTAAATCAGGAAGTGCAGACAGATTCATTTCAGGTTTCCCGGCATTTTAAATTGAACGCAAAAAATCATATGATCACTAAATATACCAGATTTCACTTTTAATTTTCGTTTTGCATGGTCTTAAAAGTCAGATATTCTGTATGAAGAATACCAGAGCTTGAGCACTTTTAACCAAAAAAGACATGCTGGATGGAAAATTTATTCTGAGCCTCGGATATAAAAGCCGTGTAATGGTTATACTGATTCCACTTTAAATTTTAGTTTTGCGCGGTTCTGAACGCAGGCATTTTCAGCGAAGCAAAATGCTGGGGAAGCGAAAATTTATAGTGTATCGGGTATAAAAATACCGGAAATTAACGTTCCCGGTGCACGATACGTCCTTTAGTGAGGTCATATGGACTGACTTCAATTGTTACTTTATCCCCAGGTACGACACGGATATAATTTTTTCGCATTTTTCCACCGAGCCGGCATAAAACGATATGTTCGCTATTTTCCAGCTGGACACGAAAGCCATTCCGTACAGCTTCCAGTACGATACCTGTTACTTCGATCGCTTCTTCTTTTTTTTTCTGGTCTTCTGACATAAATAATCCTTAATAGTTCTTACTTTTTATGAATTTTGTATTATGAAATATAAAAAACCTTATAAGTACTGGTTTCAATTAAAATTTAGTGTGTGCAGTTTAAATTAAACGCGTTATGGCCACAGAAGCTGGATATTTCTTAACTTCACAAAACGCCAAAGAATCGGAAAATTATCGTGTATCCGAGTATAAAAAATAAATGGAGCACAGAGTTTTAGCCATGGATGGGGTGTAATAAAAGCGGAACCGGTACCATTTTCTATTATATCACACGTTCAGAAAAAATCAAGACCCGATGAAAATTTCTTTATGAGGCATGGAGGGAGTGTCCGAGGCACCCCTAGCTCTGCCCGGATGTCATGATATAATGTTTATCTATAATTTTTTTTACGTGACGTACCATGCAGGTTCTTTTATTCTTTTTTGGTTTTCCGTGGCTGGTATGAGGGCAAAAATTTAAATTTATTTTTTCATTTTATACCTGATGCACTATAAATTTCCGTTTTTCCGGTATTTTGCTTCGCTGAAAATGCCGGCTTTAAGAACCGTATGAAACGGGAATTTAAAGTGGAAACAGTATAATTGTGGTACTCAGTATATATTTCTGTCTGAAATGGCGGTTTTTATGCTCATGCATAATAAATTTACGATTTTTCGTTATTTTTTGCTTGTGATTTATGGCCACGTGAAATGGAAATTTAAAATAAAATGCAGGGCATATATTTAGCCTAAAATGGAAATTTATACCCGATACACTATAAAATTCCGCTTCCTCGGCATTTTGCTTCTGGCTGAAAATGCCTGCTTTAAGAACCGTATGAAACGGAAATTTAAAGTGGAACCAGTATACCACATGAAGTCTTACGTTTAGGAAGGCTTCTATAATATTTATAGATATAATTTTGGAGTAAAAATCATGCAGAAACTTCTTTCTGGAAATGAAGCATTCGCGCGTGGGATGTATGAATCGGGAGTGAAACTGGTGGTGGGGTATCCTGGTACACCGTCCACAGAGATTCTGGAGAATGTGGCGAAATATTATAAGGAAAGTGTGTACTGTGAATGGGCACCGAATGAAAAAGTCGCGCTGGAGACGGCGATCGGTACCGCCATGACAGGTGCACGCGCTGCGGTCACCATGAAACATGTGGGGTTAAATGTCGCGGCGGATCCTCTTATGTCTCTGGCGTATACTGGCACACCAGGTGGTCTGGTGATAATTGTCGCAGATGATCCTGGTATGCATTCATCTCAGAATGAACAGGACACACGCCATTTTGCCCGTTTTGCCAAAATTCCTATTTTGGAACCGTCTGATTCTTCTCAGGCATGTCAGATGCTGAAAAAAGCATTTCTGATTTCAGAAGAATATGGTACACCAGTTATTGTCAGGACGGTAACACGTGTGAGTCATTCACGGTCACTGGTGAAACTTTCAGAACCGGTCATTCCAGAACGGGAAATAGCATTTCAGAAAAATCCGCAGCAATTTGTGCTTATTCCGGCCTGGGCGCGTCAGTTAAGAGTAAAACTGGAAGAGAGACTGCAAAAAATTCAGTCAGACAGTGAAACACGCTGGGAAATTCATCAGGTGGAATATCGGAGTAAAAAATTGGGGATTATTACAGAAGGAATCGCGTATGAATATGTACGAGAAATATTTCCCGGAGCTTCGGTTTTAAAGTTGGGCTGCCCATTTCCACTTCCTGAAAATCTGATTCGGAATTTTGCGTCAGAAGTGGAAAAAATACTTGTCGTGGAAGAACTGGAGGATTTTACGCAGCAGCAGATTCGGGCTTTAGGCATTCCGTGTGAAGGAAAAATGTTTGTCCCGAAAATAGGAGAGCTTACTTCTGATGTTTTGCGTCAGACGCGGATAAAAATGCATGAGGCAGGCTGGAGCTGTGCAGAAGATGCGGAAGATGACGAGCATCCGGCACCACAGCTTCATCTGAAGGGGTGTAAGGCGGAAAATGGAGATATTCCCAGCCGGCCTCCAGTTTTATGTGCGGGATGTCCTCACCGGGGCGCGTTTTGGGCATTAAAGAAATTAAATTGTGATGTGACAGGAGATATCGGCTGTTATTCTCTTGGCGCGTCCCCTCCGCTGACCTGCATGGATACCACGATCTGTATGGGGGCGAGTATTCCCATGGCTCATGGAATGCAAAAAAGCGGTCAAAAAAGGAAAGTTGTCGCAGTGATCGGAGACTCCACCTTCTTTCATTCCGGTATTACAGGTTTAATGCATATGGCGTGGAATCATGGTAGCGCGACGGTCATGGTTTTAGATAATCGTATTACCGCCATGACTGGACATCAGGATAATCCTGGTTCTGGACAGACGTTAATGGGAGTGCCCAGTGATGCGATTTCTATTTTTGATTTAGGAAAGGCGTGTGGAATAAAAAATATCGCGAGATTTAATCCGCTGAATCAGAAAGAAGCACAGGACGTATTAAAAACCGCGGTGGATTCTGAGGAAGCATGGCTGGTGATTTCTGAAGCCCCATGTGTTTTGGCTCAAAAACGCCGACATGGGAATGTACGGAAAATTGATCCTGAGAAATGTAAAAAGTGTCGTGCCTGCTTAAAACTTGGCTGTCCGGCACTAGAAGCCACCGCAGGGATTCCTTCGGTAAATAGTATCGTCTGTAATGGCTGTGGTCTGTGTAATCAGGAGTGTAAATTCGGTGCCATTTCAGAAATTGAGGGGACGATTTCGTATTAATTTATACCTGATGCATGTTAAATTTCCGCTTCCCCGGCATTTTTCTTGCAGAAAATGTCTCTGCTTTCAGAGCCGTACAAAACGGAAATTTAAAGTGGAACCAGTATATTATCAGAAATGTAAATTTCTGTTTTTTTGAATATATTTTGTCAAGAAAATATTTTTCTTACGAAATGCGATATAAATGAAATTTTAAATTGAAACCAGTATATTTTGGATATTATAAGAAAAATCATGTTACACACAAAAAGTATCGTGCTGGCAGGAGTCGGCGGACAGGGTATTTTACTGGCCAGTGAAATTTGTGCTCAGGCGGCAAGTTTTGCGGGTTTTGACGTGAAAACGAATGAAGTGCATGGAATGGCTCAGCGTGGAGGATCTGTCGTGGCGCAGATTCGTTACGGTGCGCAGGTTCATAGTCCGCTGGTTTCTCGGGGAGAGGCGGAAGTTCTTATGTCCATGGAACGAATAGAGGCCTTACGGTACGCAGAATTTCTGAAACCAGATGGTTTAGCGGTGGTAAATTCTCAGGTGATCGTGCCGGTTACCGTTTCTTCAGGAACTGCTGTGTATCCTGAAAACGCGGAAGAACGTCTCCGTGCGGCTTTTTCTCATCTTATTTATTTTGACGCGAATCAGATCGCGGTTCAGCTGGGCAGCCCACGTAGTGCGAATGTCGTTTTATTGGGTGCGCTGGCGACTGCCTTAACAGATATTTCTGGTCAGTTTTGGCTGGATGCGATTCGCCGGTGTGTGAAACCAGCATATGTCGACATAAATCTGCAGGCTTTTCGGCTGGGACAGAACATGAAAAATAATGCGGTGGTTACGGAATAAAATTTCCGTGAAACATGTCGTGTTCATATTAAATGATACTCTGATTCCAATTTAAATTTAAGTTTTGAGTGGTTCTTAACCGGCGTTTTCAGCGAAGTATATACTGGTTCCATTTTAAATTTCCGTTTTGTGTGACTCTGACTGCAGGCATTTTCGGCGAAGCTAAATGCCGGAGAAGCGGAATTTTATAGTGTATCGGGTATAAAAATGCCGGAGAAGTGAAAATTTATAGGTACATCGGGTATAAATTGTCTCTTTACCGGTATTTTGTGTTTTACGAAAAATATCTGTTTTTGAGGCCACGAGAGATGAAAATTTAAAATAGGCTCTCAGTATTTTGACTGGATCGGCGGATAAAATTTTTGCTCTGAGGAATAAACGGATGAAAAATATTCTTACAGAAACGGAGATTCATGAGTATTTTATGCGAGAAGCGCTTCGGGAGGCCGAGTATGCGCAGCGTGAAGATGAAGTACCCGTGGGGGCGGTTATCGTCTGTGAGGGAAAAATAATTGCCCGTGCGCATAATCAGCGACAGCAGCTGCATGATCCGACAGCTCATGCGGAGATGATCGCCATCACGCAGGCAGGTGCCGTTTTGGAGAGCTGGCGTCTGGAAAAATGCGTGCTTTATGTTACGCTGGAACCATGTCCCATGTGTGCCGGTGCGATTCTTCAGGCGCGTATTCCCTCGGTGGTGTATGGTGCAAAAGATGGAAAAGCAGGGGCCGTGGATACGCTTTATCATTTATTGAATGATGAGCGACTAAATCACCGCTGCGAAGTAATTTCAGGAATATTACAGACTTCTTGTGGCGAAATTTTGACGCGTTTTTTTGATGCAAAAAGGAAGTTAGGGAAAAAATAATCTTTTTTTTGTGAGTGTTTTCCTCTTATGATACCTTACATTTTCTTTATGCACCTTCTGCCTAACGTTTTCTTTCTTTTAGTGAAGATTCATTTTTGAATTCAGATATTATCCTGGTTCCACTTTAAATTTTCGTTTTGTGTGGCTCTGAAAGCAGGTATTTTAGAGAGAAGCAAAAATGCCGGAGAGGCGGAAATTTATAGTGCATCGGGTATGAAAATGTCTTCTTCTGCATTTTTCTTTCTTTTACAGGTTCTCCTTTAAATTTTCGTTTTATGCATTCTAAAACAGATATTTTCAGTAAAACGAAATGCCGCGGAAGTGGAATTTTATAGGTGTATCGGGTATACGGTCTAAAATTTTATCATGAATAAAGGGATACCTGGTTCCACTTTAAATTTTCGTTTTGTGTGGCTCTGAAAGCAGGCATTTTAAGCGAGAAGTAAAATGCTGGAGAGGCGGAAATTTATAGTGCGTCGGATTTAATTATCCTAAAGCACCCTGAATTTTACCTCTCATAATTTGACCCTTTCAGCTGTAGGTGGCCCGAAAATATCGGGATTTTCTGGCTGCGTAAAATGAAAATGGAAAGTAAAATTATGGAGATGGTATACGGTGAGTGGAAAATTTATTTCCACGATTTCCTAAAAAATATTATCGGTGTGTATTACGTAAAAAGAGAGCACAAAAAATGAGGATTCCTAAAAGGATAAAACGTGAAATCGGCATGGCGGCCCAGACTCCATCCAGACCAAAAACGAGTGGTAATCCGAAAAGGCAGAGAGGAAGGATAAGCGCGTAATCACCATGAATTAAAATACTGGCAGGCAAAATACGCTGTGTGGCCTGAAAATAATGACTTCCGACTTTTATGAGTCCCAGCGCGATAAACATGGGAGAGCTGATAATTAAACCACGTGCTGCGATTTTCGCCGCTTCTTCTTTTACTCCAAGAATGGAAGGAAAAAAGTGACATCCAAGAATGGAAACCAGGGTTCCCACGGTTCCCAGTAAAAGAGCCAGGGAAATGCCGTAACGAAGTATTTTACGATTTCTCATATGTTGCTGGGCACCATAAAAATAGCTGGCGATCGGCTGCATCCCGGACGCGATTCCCTGCATGACCATGGACGCGACAGACTCCGTTTCACAGATTACTGCGTAAGCGGCTAAACCTGGTATGCCGCCATAACGCAGAGCCTGCCAATTATGAAACAGAAGCATGGCGCCGATGGTTATGTGTGCCCCCAGGGAAGGGAAACCATTTTGAATGATAATGCGGATATGGTGTAAATCTGGAATACATTTTTTGATCTGAAATTTTAACGGAGTGCGATTTCCGGAGAAAAAACAGATGGAAACCGTCAGGGGAACCATCTGTGCCAGAATCGTCGCCAGCGCGGCACCGAAAAGTTCCCAGTGTAAAACCCAGACGAGAATAAAATCGAGGAAAATGTTAAAAATGAGGCCGGTGGAGATGATCCACATGGCAAGAACAGGATGATTATCATTTCGTAACGCGGCCATAAAACAGATGGCCATAATCTGTAAAATGGATCCTAAAAGAATGATAACTAAATATTCTCGGGCCATGGATAATAATTCTGGTTCCGCACCCAGCCAGAGGAGAATAGGATTCACGTAATAAAGAAGTAATGCGGAAAGTAAAATGGAAGCCAGTGCGGCAGTTCCGAACATGGCTGAAAAGACGGTGTTTTCTTCTTGTGTGTTACCCGCTCCGCGATTTTGAGAAATGAGAATGCATGCGCCCATACTTATCATGTCACCCATACCGAAAATCAGGCAAAAAATTGGAAAGGTAACATTTATTGCAGCCAGGGCTTCATAACCCATGGCCTGACCAATAAAAAATGAGTCTATAATATTATATAAACCTCCGATGAACATGGTAATCATGGAGGGAATGACGTAACGGAAAAATATTCGTAAGTCGGAAGAATGCATATAAACAGTGATAATCCCTGAAATCAGGAGAAATGGGTTTTAATGCCTCTGGCGTTTAGGCAGGCACGGTATCATTTACGCTAAAAAGTAAATAATTGCATCAGATACAGTTTATCTCGCTGAAAATATCGGCCGTACAGAGAGCAGGTTATACTGGTTCCAATTTAAAATTTCGTTTTGTGCGGCTCTAAAAGCAGGTTTTTTCAGCGAAGCAAAATGCCGGTGAAGCGGAATTTTGTAGTGTATCTGGGGTATAAAAGATGTCGGAGAAATGGAAATTTACCATGCATCGGATATAAAATTCAAAAAAAAGCATGGGAAAGATAAAAAATCCTTCCCATGATACAAAACAGTTTAGGTTTCCCGGAGGAAAAATGGTGAAATGCGTTTATTTCGCGCCGATGGCCGCTTTATGGAAGGTTTCGTGACATACATCACAACTTTTCGCCATTTTTTCGTAAGCAGTTTTCGCAGCATCCTTATCATTATTCGCGATCGCTGTGTAAAGTGCTGCCGCATCATCTCGAGTGATAATACATGCTTCGATCCATTTTTCCGCTTCTGTCGGTGCTTCTGTTTCCGCGACATTCGCAGTACTTACCTGACATAAAACTGCGATCGTCGCCGCCTGGCCTGCCATAACGTCTTTTGTCCGAGAAAATCGTCGCAGAGATCCCTTTAATTTACTGTCAAGTAACGGAACCTGAACCATCATCTGTTTCATGCTGGCCACGGGCGTATCCCAGCCCAGGTCACCACCTTCTGTGGAGGTAAAGGATGCGCGCAGTGCTTTTACATCTTTTTGCACATCAGCAAGAGGCGTTTTTTCGCCAGATGCTTCAATTTTTTTCGTTAAAGCCTGTGCTGTTTTAATAATCGCGGGCGCAGATGCTTTATAATCGTTCGGCTGGTCATGAAGCCCCAGTACCAGAGCCAGCGCAATTAGCGTATTCGCGTCCCGTAAAATGCGTGGAAGGTTTTCCTCGAATTCCTCTTCTGCTGCCGCATATTTTTCGATCGCTTCCATATACTCCTCTAACATTTTAGCGGTAATATCCGCTGGTGCATACACAGAGGGTTTTGTGTCTGCCTCGGTGGTGCCCGTGGTGCTTTCACTGGGAATGGTAAGTTCTTCTGGCGCAGGTGGATCCAGATTTAATTCTTCAGGAATCGTTACATCTGATCCGGCAGGTGGAAGCTCTGCCGGAATTTCTAATGTTTCTTCCGTGGTAGGTTCTGTGTTTCCACTTTCATTTTCTCCAGACGCAGGAGTTTCTGTCAGTACAGGAAGCTCAGTCGTTTTAGAGTCTTCCGTTTTAGGTTCTTCTGCAGCATCTTTTTTGCCGTGATCATGGCCGCACTCTGTTCCATGGTCATGACCGCACTCACTGACAGCTTTATCGTCTGTCTTTTTCGTGTCTGTCTGTTTACTGTTACAGCCAGCCGTGCCCATATAAAGGAGGGCAGCTAAAAATAACATAAAAATGGGAAATGCTTTTTTCATGGGGAAAATCTCCATAATTAAATTAAAAAATAATGAAAATAAAGGGGTGTGATAATTCGATACTTTTTCAATAAAAATAATGACTTCATTTTTAAATATATCGTTTTTATCATGAAACACTGTTTTTGAACGATATATACCTGTTTCCACTTTTAACTTTTATTTCGTCCGGCCGTGAAAGCGTGTTTCATGTATCGCAAAATACTGGGAAATCGGAAATTTATAGTACCTCAGATTAAAATATCATTAATCTGAACATTTTTCGTTTTTTAATAAAACAAAAATTTTAAGGGCATGAATATTTGCGGCCGTCTGATACAAAAGTTAATTCAGTATATCTGGATTTATCTTTTTTGACAAGGAGTCTGTCAGAATTTTCTCAAAAAATCTATTTTCGTTCTTTTATATATTTTCTTTCGGCGTCATTTTTCACTAGTTATTATGCCCGATACACTATAAAATTCCGCCTCTTCAGTATTTTACTTCGCAGAAAATATCTGCTTCAGATCTGTACAAAAATGAAAGTTAAAGTGGAACCAGAATATAATTTCGGCTTTCCTGGTGTTTCGTGCTCCATGAAATTCCACATTTTTTCACGGTTTTATAAAAATAAAAGCGTTTTCTGTTCCTGAGAGACCAGCAGAATTTTTACTTTACTGAAAATATCGGCGTTTACATCCGTACAAATTTTAAATAAAAAATGGAATCCGGTATATTTTATCAAAAATATCAGATTTCATGGTTATCTAAAATGAAAATTTGCAGCAGGATTCAATTATACCATGTGCGCCAAAGAGAAATTATATAAATTCAAAATATATGATAGAATTAGGCAAGAATTTGAAAGAAATATTTCTAGAATTAAGATTTAAAAAAATTATAATTATCTTTACATGAAACATGAAAGCAGGTTATACCGCTTCTATTTTTATTCGCTTTTTGCTGTTCTGATGGCGAGCGTTTCAATTTTCGTGAAATGCTGGAAAAGCGAAAATTTACAGTTTATCCATTATGAAAAGAACATGAATGAAAGGAACGAAACATGGAAAAGAATTCAAAAAATGTTATGGCAGCGGTCACTTTAGGAATGTCTTTGGCTGCTTCCAGTGTATTTGGAGGTGTTCCGAAACCGGAGGATGCGGACAATTTTTATAAAAGTGAAAAAGTCATGGTTCAGGAAGTAACTTTTTTGAATCAGTACAAAATGAATGTTACCGGGAACCTGATGATTCCACGTAATAAAGCGGCGGACGTAAAATATCCCGCGATAATTGTTGGCCATCCGATGGGTGCGGTAAAGGAGCAGAGCGCGAATCTTTACGCGACGAAAATGGCGGAGCGCGGATTTATCACGCTTTCTGTGGATCTGACATTCTGGGGCGGAAGTGAAGGACTTCCACGAAACGCGGTTTCTCCGGATCTGTATGCAGAAACTTTTAGTGCCGCGGCGGATTATCTGCGTTCTTTACCCCAGGTGGATAAGGAACGTGTGGGCGTAATCGGAATTTGCGGCAGCGGAAGTTTTGCCATCAGTGCGGCGAAAATTGATCCTCGTCTGAAGGCGGTCGCGACGATCAGTATGTACGACATGGGAACCGCGAATCGTTCTGGGCTGGGGAATGCCGTAACGCTGGAGCAGAGGAAAAAGATAATCGCTGAAGCTGCTCTCCAGCGTGATGTGGAATATGCGGGCGGTGAAACGAAATACACCAGCGGAAGTGTTCATGAAATTACGGAAAATTCGCATCCGATCGAGGTGGAGTTTTATGGATTTTATCGTACAGAACGTGGTGAATTTACGCCGGAAGGGGCGACTCCTGAAACCACGACGCATCCGACACTTACCAGTAATGTGAAGTTCATGAATTTTTATCCTTTTGAAGACATGGACGTGATTTCACCGCGGCCGATGCTGTTTATCGCAGGCGAAAAAGCACATTCTCGTGAATTTAGTGAGCAGGCATATAAGAAAGCTGCGGAACCGAAAGAACTGTATCTGGTACCGGATGCCGGGCATGTCGATTTATATGACAGGGTAAATATTATTCCGTTTAATAAGTTGGAACAGTTTTTCACTGAAGCCCTGAAAAAATAGAAGGCGTATATCCGATCCACGTCAAATTTCCGCTTCTCCGGTACTTTTATACCCGATACACTATAAATTTCCATTTCCTCAGCTTTTTATTTCGCTGAAAATACCGGGGCTTTCAGAGCCGCACAAAATGGAAGTTTAAAGGAGTGTCAGTATAAAATGAGAGTCCATACATTTCATGATGGATGGCATACGCACTTTTGTGACGGTACGAAGCGGAAATTTAATGAAGTAGCGTACCCTAAAAGATGATGAGGTACTGAGCGTGAAGGAAGTTGGGAGTGTCGGCGCTCGGAATGGGCTGCTTCAGAAGGATTTCGGCGTTCCGATTCCCGAAATGCGAAAAGAGGAACGGATTTTGTCATAAGTGGAGTTTTAAAAATGTGTTTTATGCTGAATATCAGGTTTCGCCTGTTGTTTCCGATACGTGCCGAAAAGCAAAAAAGATAATGTGTCAGACAGAGAAAAGTTTGTTGGTAAAATTTGAGGAGTGACTTATGGAACGAAGACAATTTTTGAAAACGGTGGGGGGGACGGCCGCAGTTTCAGCCGCGGTTTTAACAGGGTGTGGGGAAGTAAAGCGTCCAGGAGCTTCTCCTCCGCCACGAACGCCGGATGACATTCCGAAGGATAAAATGACTTATCGTGTTCATCCGCGCAGTGGGGATAAGGTTTCTTTGCTGGGTTTCGGCTGTATGCGTTTTCCTTTTTTGCCTGTAGGGGCAGGGGGCGGCGAAGAATTAATAGATCAGGACGCCGTGAATGAAATGATTGATTATGCGCTGGATCATGGGGTGAATTATTTTGATTCGTCACCGGTGTATTGTCGTGGCCTTTCAGAGCGTGCGACTGGAATCGCTTTAAGCCGACATAAGCGGGATAAGTTTTTTGTCTCGACGAAACTGTCGAACATGAGTCAGGGCGCGCGGTCACGTGAAGCGTCGATCGCGATGTATCGTAATTCTTTTAAGCAGTTACAGGTGGATTATATCGATTATTACCTGGTTCACTCGGTGGCGAATTATGAAATTTTTAAGCAGCGATATTTAGATAATGGAATGCTGGATTTTCTTCTGGCGGAGCGAGAAGCGGGCAGGATTCGGCATTTTGGTTGGTCTTTTCATGGGGAAAAGGAGTTTTTTGATTGGACGCTGACGCCGGAATGTGGTGTGGACTGGGATTTTGTTTTGATCCAGTTAAATTATCTTGACTGGCGGCACGCCACGGGGCGTAATGTAAACGCGGAATATCTTTATGGAGAATTACAGAAGCGGAATATACCTGCCATGGTCATGGAACCATTATTGGGTGGGCGTCTGGCGCGTACAAATTATAAGGCGCAGGGAATGCTGAAACAGGCGGAACCTGAAAAAAGCGCGGCGTCTTGGGCACTTCGTTTTGCTGGGTCACCGCCGGGCGTCTTGACGGTGCTTAGCGGTATGACTTACTTGGAGCATTTAAAGGATAATCTGAGAACGTACTGTCCGCTGAACCCGCTTTCTGGTTCTGAGTATAAATTGTTGGAGGAAGTCGCACGGGTGATTCTGGATTTTCAGACGATTAACTGCACGGAGTGTAATTATTGTATGCCGTGCCCGTATGGTTTAGATATTCCAGGGATTATCATGCACTATAATCGCTGTTTAAACGAAGGAAATTTCCCGAACGTGAATGATGAAGAAAATTATCAGAGAGCGCGGCGTGCGTTTTTGATAGGATATGACCGCGCCATTCCGAAGCTGCGTCAGGCGGCCATGTGTACGAAGTGTAATTTATGTCATCCTGAGTGTCCGCAGTTTATTCGTATTTCGGATGAAATGGAAAAAATAGATCAGTTTGTGGAAAAACTCAGGAAAGAAAAGTAAAGGGAGGTTCATGGATGTTACGTAAAATAAGAATTTTGGCAGCGGCTTTTGTGTTTCTCCTGATTTCTTTCCTTTTTTTAGATTTCACGGGAACGGTATCTGCGTGGTTCGGATGGCTGGCGAAATTACAGTTTGTGCCGGCGTTATTGGCCGTGAACGGTATGATACTTGCGGCTCTGGTCGTTTTGACTTTTCTCTTCGGTCGGCTCTACTGTTCGGTTCTTTGTCCGCTGGGGGTGATGCAGGATCTGATTTCTTGGTTCGCCGGACGTTTTAAGAAAAATCGTTTTCTCTGGAAGCCTGCCAGGAATGTCGTTCGATGGTCGATTTTTGTCATTTTTACTGTTTTGCTGCTGACAGGAAGCGTGGCATGGGCGGCGGTTATCGCTCCATACAGTCTTTTTGGAAGGATTATTTCGACGACTCTCGTTCCGCTTTATCGTATGGGAAATAACGGGCTGGCGTTTTTGTCCTCGCAGATGGAAAATTACTGGTTTTATTCTGTCGAGATCGGAGGAAATCTTGTTCCCGCGACGGTTCTTTCACTGCTGTTCTTTTTGGTGATCGCGGTCGTCGCATGGCGTTTCGGAAGGGATTACTGTAATACCGTCTGTCCTGTCGGCACGTTTTTGGGCCTTTTAACACGATTTTCGATTTTTAAACCGCGCATCGATTCAGCGAAATGTAACTCCTGTGGCCTGTGTGCCCGAAACTGTAAATCGTCTTGTATTCATTCGCAAGAACAGAAGATCGATTATAGTCGCTGTGTGTCGTGTTTTAACTGTTTAGGTTCATGTCGGCGCGGGGCCCTGGAATATTTACCATTCTGGAGCAGGAAGACGCGGGAGAATGTTTCCGAGACGAATGCCGTTTCCGAGACGAATGCCGTTTTAGAGACGAGTGCTGTTTCTTTGCAGAGTGCCATTCTTTCAGAGCAAAAGTCGGGAAGCACTCAGGAACGTGTTTCGGAGAAAACTACAGGCGAGAAACAGAACGTGGTTCCGTCAAAAAATACGATTTTACCCGCAGCGCGGCGTCAGTTTTTAACGGCGGCTGCCATGCTTGCGGTGGGTGCGTCCGTTCAGGCACAGGAAAAACCGAAAATAAAATTTGACGGTGGCCTTTCGAAACTGATTCCTCGTGAAGCTCCGGCGCGAGAAGAAAATCCGACGCCTGCTGGAAGTTTAGGGAGGAAAAATTTTGAGAGTCGCTGTGTCGGTTGTTTATTGTGTGTCCAGGCGTGTAAAAATCACGTTTTACAGCCTGTAAATGCTGGACTGCTGACGATCGCCACGCCAGAAATGTCGTTCGAAGAGGGATATTGTCGTCCGGAGTGCGTGGACTGTTCCACGGTGTGTCCCGCGGGAGCGATTCGCCCGATCACGGAAGCGGAGAAGTCGGCGACGCAAATTGGGTACGCCGTTTGGGTGCGAGAACGCTGTATCGTTTTAACGGATGGTGTGCCCTGCGGTAATTGTTTTCGTCACTGTCCGAATGATTCGATTCAGATGATACTCAGTGATCCGAGCGATCCGAATTCCCTTCAGGTGCCGGTGATTGACACGGAACGCTGTATCGGCTGCGGCGCATGTCAGTATCACTGCCCAGCACGGCCTGTCAGTGCGATTTATGTGGAAGGGGTGAAACGTCATCGGGTGGTGTGAATTATTTTGGCCCGTCTCTGGTTTTGTTTTTGATTCACGTTATATTTCCATTTCCTCAGCTTTTTATTTCGCTGAAAATACCAGGGCTTTCAGAGCCGCACAAAATGGAAGTTTAAAGGAGTGCCAGTGTATCAGAGAAAAACCAGGACGCCATGTGGCCGACAGAGAGGCGGAAAATAGTGTGCATCGAGTATAAGAATTACACAAAAAAAAGGAAGGAAATCACATGAGTAAACTTTTGTATCTGGAAGGTGCCTGCGGAATTAGCGGTGACATGACGGTCGCGGCCTTATTGGATCTGGGCGGAAGTCGTGAAAAATTGGATGCGGTACTAAAAAGTTTGTCGCTGGAGGGGTACCGATATTTGATTTCCAGGAAAAAGTCACATGGAATCGTGGGCTGTGATTTTGACGTTCACCTGAACACGGAACTTCATGTTTCAGGGCACCGTGAGGCACATGACGAACATTCTCTCGCACATGACCACGGGCATGAACATGAACATGAACATGAATATGAACATGAGCATGATCACGAACACACTCACTCACACACGCATGAACATGACCACGCGCACGAAAACGGGCACGATCATAAGCATGTGCATGACCACGAGCATGATCACGCGTACGATCACCACCACCATGAGCACCGAAATCTTTCCGACGTATACGCGGTCATTGAGCGGGGAGAAATGACGGATCGTGCTCGGGATTTAGCGAAGAAAATTTTTAAAATCGTCGCGGAGGCGGAATCTTTAGCGCATGGATGCCCGCTGGAGGAGGTGCATTTTCATGAGGTCGGGGCAGTCGATTCGATCGTAGATATTGTCGCGGCGGCCGTTTTAATTGACGATTTGAAAATCACGGAATGTGTCGTCCGCGGTCTGACGGAAGGAAGTGGTTTCGTTCGCTGCCAGCACGGTGATTTACCGGTGCCGGTGCCTGCGGTGCTGAATATCGCTCGGGAGCATGAAATTCCTTTGCGCCTTACGTCTGTTCAGGGGGAAATGGTGACGCCGACGGGAATCGCGATCGCCGCGGCTCTAAAAACTCGAGACGAACTTCCGAGTTCTTTCCGTGTGGAAAAAGTTGGTGTCGGACTCGGAAAACGTGATTTTGGCCGTGCGAATATTCTCCGCGCCATGATTCTTACGGAAGAAATGGACGAAGAACAGATTTACGTCGTCGAGTGTAATATTGACGACGCGACGGGTGAAATGCTCGGTTACGCCATGGAAAAGCTCATGGAGGCCGGCGCGCGTGACGTGCATTTTTTACCGTGTTTTATGAAAAAAAATCGTCCGGCATATTTACTACGTGTCATCGTTTCACAGACACTTTTGTCGGAAATTGAAAAAGTTATTTTTGAGAGAACCTCCACGATCGGGCTTCGTAAATACCCCGTGGAACGAACGTGTATGAAACGTGAATATATCGAACTGCCGCTGCCCACGGGAATTGTGCGGGCAAAAAAATGCTCTTGGAACGGAATTGTTCGCTGTTACCCGGAGTATGAAAGTGTGAAGGAAATGGCGGAAGCGTCGGGGCTGGATTTTCATGTCGTTTTTGAGCAGGCGCAGAGGGTCGCTCAGACATTTATTAAGTCGGAATGAGACGGGAAGTGTCGGTGCCCGATGCGCTATAAAGACTGAGCGGCTCATTCTTTCCTGTATTTGAAGTGATTCTTGTCATATACTCTGGTTCCACATTAAATTTTTGTTTTCTGCGTCTCTGAAAGCGAGCATTTTTAGCGAAGCAAAATGCCGAGGAAACGGAATTTTATAGTGCATCGGATATAAAATTGAAAAATTTTAAGTTTTTTGCAATTTTTTTGACTTTAGTCATTGACTTAATTCATTGACTGTGGTATAACAACAATAGAAACAGGAAAGAAAGGAGGTCAAAATGGGCAAACGACATGACGAAGCGCAGCGAACGCGGCAGAAATTGATTGACGCCATCAAGGCGCTGAAGAAGGAAAAAGAGTACCGTGACATTCGAATTGAGGAAATCACGGAAAAAGCGGCAGTTGCCAAAGGGACGTTCTACGTTTATTTTAAGCGTAAGGAGGACCTGATTGCCGCGGCGGCTTACGATCGTTTTGATGTTTTCAAGCAGGAATCGTTGGAGGAGCGTGGTGGAATCGAAACACGCATCGGGAGTTTCCTCCAAAAATCGGCCGAGTTTATCGAAGATGATTCCCTGGACATGGCGCAGCAGTGGCTTCGCAGCGGCGTGGCGCCGTTGGAGGAAGACTCGCTCGTTTCGGAGAAACTCCAGTACGATTTGGGGGTTATTGAGGAATACATCCGACATGCCATCGCTGCGTCGGTGCTTTGCAAGTCCACGCCGATAGAGGAATTAGCGTTGCAAATCGTTTCACAATATTATGGAACCCTTTGTTTGTGGTGTGTTTCCTGCGGGAAAATCTCCATGAAGCAGCTTATCGGCACGTTTTGTTCCCAACATCTGGCAAAACTCTTTGAGGAGTACCGGCAAACGAACGACAAAAAAGACGGAAGAAAAAGGAGAAAAGCAGAATGAACATGATCGTATTAAACGACGGCAACAAGATTCCGGTGTTGGGCTTTGGCGTCTTTACGATTCCCAACGACGGCCCCACGTACGACGCGACGCTTGCCGCACTGAAATCGGGCTACCGTCACATCGACACGGCCGCTGCGTATTTCAACGAGGAAGACGTCGGCAAGGCGGTGCGTGACAGCGGCATAGCGCGTGAGGAGATTTTCATTACCAGCAAATTGTGGCTTCAAGACCACTGCTACGAGGCGGCGCAGAAAGGGATTGCCCGATCTCTGCGCAAATTGGGAATGGAGTATATCGATCTGTATCTGATTCATCAGCCTTACGGCGACGTTCCCGGTGCATGGAAAGCGTTGGAGGAGGCCAAGATGGAGGGCACGCTGCGATCCATCGGTGTGAGCAACATGACGCCGAAAATCTGGAACCGCTTTGTGCCGGAGTTCGACATCAAGCCGGCGGTCAATCAGGTGGAGTTCCATCCATTTTTCCAGCAGAAGGAGCTGCGTAAAATCATGGCGCAGGACGACGTAAAGCTGGAGGCATGGTATCCGTTGGGGCATGGCAACGTCGAGTTGCTGACGCATTCCGCAGTAACATCGCTGGCGGAAAAGTACGGCAAGAATGCGGGACAGATCATCCTGCGTTTTGAGGTGCAGGAGGGTGTGATTGCTTTGCCGAAATCCACCAACCCAACGCGAATCGCAGGAAACCTCGACCTTTTTGATTTCGAGCTGAACGACGACGAAATGGAAGCCATGCGTTCCCTGGACACGGGCAAGGGAATGCACGATCCGGATGCGCCCGGCGTTGCGGAATGGCTTTTGAACGCCTTCAAAATTGAGGATTAAGACATTTAACAAGAACGACGTTTAACCCAAAGGAGTATTACCATGGACAGAAGGAATTTCATGAAATCGGCGGCGATTTTAAGCGGCTCGGCAGCAACGGGAGCGATCGGTTCCACGGCGGCGACGGCGTCGGAAAGTGCCCCGAAAAAGACCTGTGTGATGTTGACGCAGACCCGAACCCTGGGCAGCGGCAAGGCGGCTTTGACCGTTCCAACGTTGGCGTTGGGGTGCATGGGAATGCAGGGCGGGCGGGGCGTGACACCCGATGAGAAGCAGATGGAGCGGCTCATTCGGCAGGCGATTGATCGTGGCTGCACGTTCCTCGACACGGCGGAAGGGTATAGTCGCGGGCGCAACGAGGAACTGCTCGGTCGTGCGATTGCCGGGATTCGGGATCAGGTGACGATCAGTACGAAGTTTTCGGTCGATTTAACGCGGAATCCGCCGGTCAACGACAATCGTCCGGAACGCATTAAGGCGGCATGTGAAGCCTCTTTACGCCGATTGAAAACGGATCGAATCGACCTGTATCACCAGCATCGAATCGACCGGTCCGTTCCGATTGAGGAGGTCGCCGGGGCGGTAGCGGAATTGATTCAGGCGGGGAAAGTCCGGCATTTCGCGTTGAGTGAGGTGGGGGCGGAGACGATTCGCCGTGCCCACAAAGTCTGCCCGCTGACGTCGATTCAGAGCGAGTACCACCTGATGTTCCGCAAGCCGGAAACGGAGGTGTTCGGCACGCTTCAGGAACTGGGAATCGGGATGTTGGCGTACAGTCCGATCAACCGTGGCTTTTTGGGCGGCACGCTGACGGAGTATTCCGACATGAACACGAACGACATTCGCGGTTCGTGGCCGTTTTTCAAGCCGGAGGCGCTTCGGGCCAACACGCGTATCGTGGAGGTTTTGAACGAGTTTGGCAAAACCCGTGGCATGACTTCGGCGCAGATTGCCCTGGCCTGGATGATGGCGAAGTATCCGTTCATCGTCCCGCTTTTCGGAACGACGAAACTTTCTCATTTGGAGGAGGATATACGAACGGTCGAGTTCCCCTTCACGTCGGCCGACGTCGCAGAGCTGGAAGAAAAACTTGCCCCCTATCCTCCCGTAGGAACGCGTTACGACGCAGCGCAGCAGGCACGGGTGGAGTATTGAAATTCATGGACAGAGAATACAATGTAGGAGAATACAAAATGAAACAGGAACAAACAGAAAACAACATGAGTCGGAAGGATTTTTTACGAACGACGCTCTTTTTGGGTGCCGCGATGGGTGGCGTCTCGATGGGTGGCATTTCCGAGGCGAAGGTGGGCGATGCATCGGAAAAATGCGGTGCGAAACTTCCTGTCCGAACGCTGGGCACTGGAAATGCGGCGCTGAGTATTTCGGCGCTGGGCTTCGGGGTCATGGGGATGAATCATCATCGTGGCGTTCTTGTGCCGGATCGAAAGTCGCTCGTTCGGCTGCTGCACGAAGCGGTAGATCACGGGGTGACGCTCTTCGACACGGCGGAAATTTATGGTCCATTCACTAATGAAGAACTGGCGGGAGAGGCCCTTTCGGAATTTCGAGGGAAGATTGCCGTAACGACGAAATTCGGTTTTGATTTTGCAAACGGCGTTCCCACCGGAAAACGAAACAGTCGCCCAGAACGGATTCGGCAGGTGGCGGAGGAGTCGCTGCGACGGCTGAAAGTAGATGCGATCGAACTGTTCTACCAGCACCGCTTTGACCCGGAAGTGCCCGTCGAGGACGTGGCGGGAACCGTCAAGGAACTGATTCAGGAAGGGAAGGTAAAACGGTTTGGACTTTGCGAAGTCAGCGCGTCGACTATCCGCAGAGCCCACGCGATTCAGCCGGTAACGGCGATTCAGAGCGAATATCACCTGATGTGGCGGGAGCCGGAGAAGGAAATTTTGCCCGTGTGCGAAGAACTTGGAATCGGGTTCGTGCCGTACAGTCCCGTTAATCGAGGACTTTTGACAGGAACGCTCAACGAGTATACGAATTTCCGCAGCGGCAACGATAATCGTGCCGATTTGCCCCGTTTCCAGCCGGAAGCGATTCGGCAGAATCTGCGATTCGTCGAGGCAGTCACGGAATTTGGGCGCACACGCGGCATGACATCGGCACAAGTCTCTCTTGCATGGCTGCTTGCGAAAAAGCCGTGGATCGTCCCGATTCCCGGAACGACGAAAATTTCGCACCTGGAAGAGAATCTGCGAACGCTGGACTTCACGTTGAGTGCGACGGAAGTCGAGGAGTTGGAAACCCGTCTGGCGGAAATTACCATTATCGGCGATCGCTATCCGGCAGAACAGCAACAAAGAGTGGAACGTTAGGGCGGGATTTATATATCCGATACACTATAAATTCCCGCTTCAGAGGAAATAGAAAAAACAGTATAATCAATTTTGGAATTTTACAAAAATAAGGAGGATTGAACATGAAAACGAGAAAATTGAGAGACCTGGAAGTTTCGCCCATCGGGATGGGGTGCATGGGATTTTCCCACGGGTATGGCAAGGTGCCGGAGGAGGCGTACAGCGTCGAGGCGATTCGCAAGGCGTTCGACTTTGGCTGCACGTTTTTCGACACGGCGGAAGTCTACGGCAGGGAACAGTTCTTTCCGGGACACAACGAGCTGCTGGTCGGTAAGGCGATCGAGCCGTTCCGGGAGAAAATCGTGCTTGCCACGAAGTTCTTTCTCCGCCCGGAGGATTATGAGAACGGAGCGTCTTTGTACGACTCCCTTGGCCGTCATCTGGAAGCGTCGATGAAGAATCTGCGTACCGATTGGGTCGATTTGTACTACCTGCATCGGGTCAACGAGAGGGTGCCTGTGGAGGCGGTCGCGGAGGCCATGGGGAAGCTGATTCAGGATGGACGGATCCGGGCATGGGGTCTGTCGCAGGTTTCGGCGGACACCATCGCGAAAGCACACGGCGTCACGCCCGTTTCGGCAGTGCAAAACCTCTATTCCATGCTGGAACGGGATTGCGAACAGGAGGTTTTTCCGTACTGCCTGGAGCAGAATATCGGCGTCGTGCCGTTCTCGCCGATTGCCAGCGGGTTCCTTTCCGGAAAGGTGACGGTCGAGACGAAATTTGAGGGGGACGACGTGCGAAAGTTCGTTCCGCAGCTTTCCAAAGAAAACATCGTCGGCAACCAGCCCATTTTGGACATCCTTGCGAAATACTCCGCGGCCAAAGGGGCGACCAACGCGCAGATTTCCCTTGCGTGGATGCTGCACAAATACCCGAACGTCGTGCCGATTCCGGGTTCCAAAAATCAGGAGCGGATTCTGGAAAACCTCGGTGCGTGGAATGTTACGCTGACCCGTGATGAGTTCGACGCGCTGGAGCAATCCCTTGCGGCATGTGACGTTTTCGGACACCGTGGCGCGGTGGAAACCGATCAGACAAGTTTTGGGAAGAACTGGGTGAAGGAGTAGCTACGGCTCCCTTATTCCCCTCTTTCAGAGGGGTGGCAGCCGAAGGCTGACGGGGTGTTTGGGCTAGTGTTGTGTCCCTCATATAAATTATGGCAATGTCTACGGAGGGGTGGGCGTCCCCGCCCACCAAAAAGGCGTTAGCCTTTTCCTAACCTTTTGTTAGGGCTTACGCCCTAATGGGTGGGCGGGGACGCCCACCCCTCCGAAAACTTTTAGACTAATATTATTTATTTTTTGGACACAGCACTAGGAGAAAGCGTTTTCCCACTTCAGAACTACCCCCCGCCCTTCGGGCGTACCCCTTCAGAGAAGGGGAATTACACCCCCTCGCGGAGGTTAAAATTCAAAATAGAAACAGTATAAAATTTTACGATAACCCTTTACCAGAGAGGAACTTATGAAGTATAGAGATTTTGGAAAAACGGGCGAGAAGGTTTCCGCGCTGGGGTTCGGCTGCATGCGGCTGGCGACGAATCCGGATAATACGATCGACGTGGCGACGACCGAAAAAATGTTGAAATACGCCATCGATCGGGGCGTGAATTACATCGACACTGCCTGGCCGTATCATGGCGGGGAGAGTGAAAACGTGGTGGGGCAGGTTCTGGAGGGAGAGTATCGAGAGAAGGTTTTTCTTGTGACGAAGTCGCCGGTGGTGGCGCTGCGAACGCCGTCCGATTTCCAGCGTATTCTGGACGAGCAGCTGCGGAAACTGCGTACGGACCGTATCGATATGTATATGCTGCACAACCTGAACGGGCGGCTGTGGAATAAGGTACGGACGCTGGACTTAATTAAGCGGCTGGAGGACGCGAAGCAGGCGGGGAAGATCCGGCACATCGGGTTTTCCATGCACGACAATTTTGATGTTTACCAAATGATCGTCGATCATTACCCTGACTGGGAATTCAGCATGATTCAGCTGAATTATTTTGATGAGGAAATGCAGGCGGGAGTCAAGGGGCTTCGGTACGGTGCCCAGCGTGGGCTGGGAATGGCGATCATGGAACCGCTTCGGGGCGGGTTTTTGGTGAATCTTCCGAAGGAGGTCGCGGAGATTTTTCAGCGGGCGTCGGCGCAAAAATCTTATGTTGAATGGGCGTTTAACTATCTTTGGAATAAGCCGGAGGTGGCGATTTTGCTCAGCGGCATGGGAAGCATGAAAATGGTGGAGGAAAACGTCGCGTTGGCGGAAAAGGCGGAGGCCGGGATGCTCAGCGAGGAAGATGCACGGATCATTCAGCAGGCGCAGAAACGCTTTCGAGAATATGACATCGTTCCCTGTACGGGGTGCAATTATTGCATTCCGTGCCCGATGAATGTCGCGATTCCAAGGATTTTTGAAATTTATAATCAGCATCAGATGGGAGTTATTTCTCTGGAGGAGGCCAGTAAACGGTATCACAGTATTTACTGGGGTTACGGCACGGTGGCGTCTGAGTGTTTTGACTGCTTCCGGTGTGAGAAACATTGTCCGCAGGAGATTAAAATTGCGTCGGAACTGAAACCGATTCGTCGTTTACTGGAGGTGGAAAAATGAAATATGTGAAATCTTATCGGAAATTTCGTATCGCCGTGGCGGTGGTGAGTTTTGGGCTGATTCTGGGCGCATTTTTCGGCGTGCCGGGAACGGACTGGATGGCGAAAATCCAGCTCGGAGCGACTCTCGTGTCTGTGTTGGCCGGCGCGACGATTTCCACTGGCGTGATTCTGGCGGTGGGGCTTCTTGTTACGGCACTTTTTGGGAGATTTTATTGCGCGGCGGTCTGCCCGCTGGGGATTTTTCAGGATTTCGTGAGTTGGGTGAGCTGGAGGAAGGACGCTCTAAAATGGAACGCCCGCTGGTTTCGGTATGGTGTCGCGGCGGTGGCGGTGGGACTGCTTGGTGGCGGATGGACGGTCGTTTTTCGGAACCTGGAACCGTACTCGATTTTCGGATCGGCGCTGGCGACGCTCGCGCAGCCACAGTCGGCGGTGTGGGTGGGGGCGTGGATTCCCCTGCTGCTGGTGGGAATTCTGGCGATTTGGAAACAGCGTGCGTTTTGCGTCGCGATTTGCCCCGTCGGAACGCTTTTGGGACTGGCGGCGAAGTACGCACCGTGGCGGATTTCCATTCGGTCGGAAGCATGCGTCGGCTGCGGGATGTGTGAAAAAGTTTGTCCCACGGGCTGTCTGGATGTCGCGTCCCGGACGGTGGATAACGAGCGCTGCACCCGGTGCCTGAACTGTGTTTCCGTCTGTCGGAAGGATGCGGTTTTATTTGGACGTGAACGTGTGGTGGAAAAAGCGTCTGCGTCCCGAGAAGAGGGAAGGGCAGAAGCGTCGGAAACGATCACGAACGAAAAACCGAAAGCGGAATGCTCTCGTCGAGAATTTTTGGGTGGTACGGCCGGGATGGCTCTTCTTGCCGTGGGGGCGCACCAGGGTGCGTGTCTGCTCGGAGGCGGAAAAGATGTGTTCGCGAATGAAAATTTGATTTTGCCGCCGGGAGCGGATTCTGCACTGAATCTTTCATGGAAGTGCGTGGACTGCGGTTTATGCTCGGCACGATGTCCGACCGGGGCACTTCTGCCGGCGGAAAGGTGGGATTCTCTGATTCACCTGGATCTGGACCGTGGCGTGTGTGATCCGCAGTGCAGCATCTGCACGACGATTTGTCCTTCCAGGGCGCTTCGTCCGATGAATGTCGCGCAGAAGCAGCAGTGGCAGATCGCCAGGGTGAAGTATGATCCGCAGTGGTGCGTCGCGGTTCAGGAACAGGATAAGTGCGCGAAGTGCGCGGATATTTGCCCCACGGGCGCGGTGGTGATTCAGATTTCGCCGACCGGGTTTCATATTCCACGCTTTAATCCGGAACTTTGTATCGGCTGTGGGCAGTGTCGCAGCGTCTGTCTGGGAACGCCGCAAAAAGCGCTGGAAATGGAGCCGATTTCTCGGCAGCAGGCGATTTGCGATACGTCGGATTCTTTTCGGGCCGCGGTTCGTCAGGTACGTTCGGGCGAAGCAAAATGTGTTATGCTCCGGGACGGCACGATCGTGGCGGTGGAGCAGGGACGGGGAGTCATGCCGTTAATGAACCTCAGTCAGCGCGAGTCACTGGAGGGAACCGTGATCGTGGATAAAGTGATTGGCCGCGCGGCCGCTGCGATTCTTATCAGTGAAAAAGTGGCCGCCGTTCATGGCGAACTGATGAGTGAAGACGCAGTGGAATGGCTGGGCATTCACCGAATCACCACGGGTTACGCACATCTCGTGCCGCGAATTCTTAATCAGAATCGTTCGGGCCTGTGCCCGATGGAACAGACCGTGGCGGGAATCGATGATCCAGAGCAGGCGGTGGCGGCGTTAAAGGTTAAATTGAATCGCCCCTAAATTGGCGAGAATAAATAGGATGTTCTTAACGTCAGAGGAAAAATCCCTAAATAGGTGAGTGGTGGGTGGCGGCGAAAGGGGACGCCGAAAGGAATTTATACCCGATATACTAATACTGGTTCCACTTTAGGTTTCCGTTTTCCTGGCATTTTTGTTTCGGTGGAAATGTCGGGTTTTGAGCGAAATAAAACGGAAATTTAAAGGAGAACCCGAATTCCCAAAAAGAAGATGTGTTTTTTCCATTTCCAGCGATTAAATCGGAAGTGCCGAAATGATTTCTTGTGGATCGGGTATAAATTTCTTGAAAAT
This sequence comes from Planctomycetia bacterium, assembly GCA_030527015.1. Taxonomy (GTDB): domain Bacteria; phylum Planctomycetota; class Planctomycetia; order Pirellulales; family Thermoguttaceae; genus RGIG3701. The sequence goes on along the minus strand of JAUNBR010000003.1, from coordinate 11,954 downwards.
GAGAAGATTCCCCTTATTCATTTTGGAAAAAACGGTAAAATATATGAGTTCACGTCATCATTCTAGATTTAACGAATGATGAAACTCAGGTATTTTGTTCGGATGTACGATGAATTGATGACCGATATATACTAAAATACAGGTTTCACATTAAATTTCCGTTTTTTTCGGCTCTGAAAGTCAGCGGAGCAAAATGCCGGGGAAGCGGAAATTTATAGTGTATCGGGGATAAAATTCCATTTTCCTGCATTTTTGCTGAAAAAACTGCGTCCGAGACGGCCTAAAATGAAAATGTGGAAAGTGGCTCGGAGTATCTTTCGAAAGGTCGTGGAATCAGGTATTTCCAGTAAATCGGGTGCAAAACATGACTCATTCACAAAATGATCCACAGATTACAGAAGGGATAAAATACGCAGGTTCAAAACGTCTTTTAATTCCTCATATTTTGGAAATGGTGCGTTCTGTGAATGTATCACACGTTTTGGATGGATTTTCCGGTACCTCACGAGTTTCTCAGGCTCTGGCGAAATCCGGATACCAGGTTACCGCGAATGATATTTCCATCTGGTCTGAAACTTTTGGTCTCTGTTATTTATGTAATGATAAACCTCCACAGGCGTATGAAGGTTTAATTTCTCATCTAAATCACCTGAAACCGATTTCTGGATGGTTTACGGAGCATTACGGCGGTCACGAAAATGGCGGCGTTTCTGTTCAGTCGGATGGGTGCAAAAAACCCTGGCAGATACATAACACGCAAAAATTAGACGCGATTCGTTCAGAAATTGACCGCCTGAATCTTACGCCGATAGAACGCGCGGTGGCCCTGACGAGTTTAATTCTCGCTCTGGATGCTGTGGATAATACGTTAGGCCATCAAGCTGCGTATCTGTACCGCTGGGCGCCAAGATCCTACCATCCTTTAACTCTCCGAATTCCTCAGACTTTCGTCGCGGTAAAGGAAAATTTTGTTTCTCGTGCTAATATTTTTGATGTTTTGCCCCATACCGTCGTGGATCTGGCTTATTTTGACCCTCCGTACGGCTCAAATAACGTAAAAATGCCCTCGTCGCGTATACGGTATGCCGCATACTACCATTTATGGACAACAATTTGTCTGAACGATTTTCCGCCGCTGTTCGGAAAAGCAAAACGCCGCCAGGATACTTCCGATTTAGCGTCGGCGTCTATTTTTGAAAATTTTCGCCAAAATCCCTCTGGCCATTTTATCGCAGTGGAGGCCATACGAAATTTACTGCAAAACACTCGGGCAAAATGGATAATTCTCTCTTACAGTTCCGGAGGGAGGGCGACTGCTGAAGAATTAAATGACGTTATGAAAGAAGTCGGCGTTTTACGTAAGGTAAAAGAAATCAGTTACCGAAAACATGCCATGGCTGAGATGACCTCCACCGGTAACTGGCTGCATGACGCACAGACTCCGAATCGTGAATTTCTGTTTTTACTGGAAAAAGAATGATTTTCGATTTACTGTGATTTTTCATTTTCACGCCCGTTCTTTTCTCCAATTTCTGTGTTTATGGCTGCACAAAAATGAAAATTTTAAGGAAAATTTAGTGAATTTACGTCACCGTCAGAGGATATTTCTCGTTCTTTGCCGGATTTTCTTTTATTTTCCGTTTTATGTGACTCTTAATGATGATTCTCGTTTAAATTTCCGTTTTGTGTGGCTCTGAAAGCAAAAGTATTTTTAGCGAAACAAAAATACTCACCTGACTGCCGAAAGGAAAAGCGGAAATTCATCGCGGATCGGGTATATGAGTACAAAACACGTGATTTTTTACGTATCTGCATAAATTCTGTTTAAAATATTAGAAAGAAATGAAAAATACTCTTGACATTTTAGCACGACAAAGATAAAATTTTATTTAATGGGAAAAATACTTGGTGAACTATGAATTTTGTTTCTTTAGCGCTCTGCGATATATGAAATGCCTGCGTTTAGACTGCGAAAAACGAAATTTTATACCCCGGACACGATAAATTTCCGCTTTTCCTTTCGGCAGTCAGGTGAGTATTTTTGTTTCGCTAAAAGTACTTTTGCTTCCAGAGCCGCGAAAAATGAAATTTATACTGGCTCTCCTTTAAAATTCCGTTTTGTGCAGTTCTGAAAACCGGCATTTTCAGCGAAATATACTGGTTCCATTTTAAATTTTACGTTTTATGAGGCTCTGAAAGCAGACATTTTCAGCGAAGCAAAAATGCCGAGGAAACGGAATTTTATAGTGTATCGGATATAAAAAATGTCGGCGAAACGGAAATTTATCGTGCATCGGGAATAAATTACTTCTGAAACAAACTGAGGTCAAATGATGAATTTTTTGAAGTTTAAAAAACCGTTCCTCAAAGATAATCTTTTAAATTTACGTCGTTCTTTAAATATGGAAATGCTGGAAAATCGGTGCATGCTGAGTATCGTTCCACTGGCGGAAACTTTTTCTCTGCACAGTCTTCCGGAGGCCACGCATTCCATTTATCTGGATTTCGACGGTCATACCACTTCTGGAACCAACTGGAATTCTTTGGAAAATGGTGGAAATGATATTATTACGCCCGCTTTTGACACCGACGGTGATGTTACTTCCTTTTCTGATGCCGAGCTGGAATTAATCCAGCGGATATGGGCGTATACCGCGGAATATTTTGCTTCTTTTAATGTGGATGTAACCACGGAAGAACCTTCACCGGATGAACTAAAAAAATCCGGTTCTTCGGACACTGCGTGGGGAATCCGTGTCGTTATCGGTGGCAGCTGTACCGACTGGTATACCACACCGGGAGCAGCATCAGGCGTCGCGTATATAAATTCTTTTCGTTGGGATACAGACACTCCCTGTTTCATTTTTGAAGAATCCAGGTTTTCAGATCCCGTGTCGGTATCTGGTACCATCGTGCATGAAGTCGGCCATTCTTTAGGCTTAACCCACGATTCTTACCGAGAAGGTGACGAATATATAGAATATTATGCCGGTTCGAACGGCTGGTCGCCCATCATGGGAGGTGGGAGTGGCCCCGTGTTTCAGTGGAGTAAAGGGGAGTATGACGGTGCCACGAATCAACAAGATGATCTCGCAATTATCACGAGCGTGGAAAACGGTTTCGGTTATCGCTCCGATGATTTCGGAAATACCAAAGAAGCTGCGCAAAATATTACCGTTAACAGTTCTAATGATTTTAACGTCTCCGGGATTATTGAGCAAAACACGGATGCCGATTATTTTACATTCACTATTTCTTCATCCGATAATCTTTACGCTTACCTTTCGCCTTCCGAATATAATTTTAGCCTGGACACCCAGCTTGAACTGCAGGATGAATTCGGTACTGTCTTGGCCACCAGTGCCCCGACCGACTCACTCGACGCGACAATTATTCAGTATGATTTGGCACCCGGCACATATTATCTGGCGGTGAAAAACGACGGTTGTGGTGATTATTACTCTGCTTACGGGAGTATCGGTTCTTATGTCCTTTCCGGAACGATCGGTAATTCTTTGCTGACGACCGTTACCACCACGGCCGACATTAGCGATGATTCAGACGGAGTTATCTCCCTGCGTGAGGCGATCGAGAACGCCAGCGTCGGAAGTCGTGTTACCTTCAGCAGCTCCGTTTTTTCCACGGGCAGCGAAATCACCCTCACTGAAGAATTGGCCTTTACGAAAAGTATCACGATCGATGCATCTTCATTTTATGATTATCAGAATAATACGCCTGGAATTACCATCACCACCACCAGTGGAAGAATCTTTAATCTTACCGACGAAGCGAATATTTCCTCTTCCGCTTCCCATCAGGTGACGCTTATCGGTTTAGGTCTCACCGGCGGGAGCCTTACCGGCGTTTATGAAATCTTTTCTTCCGATCCTAACTATTCCGAATCTGAAGAAGATAAATACACCGTTTCTAATTCCGGTGGTGCCATTCTCGCGGCAGGAACCCTCCGTGTCCAAGACTGTGCTATTTACAATAACTCCTGTACATATTATGGTGGCGCGATCGGGAGTCTGTCGCCCGTGACGAACATTTATTTAATAAACACGCAGGTTTATGGTAATACCGGGCTTCATGGCGGCGCGATTTCGATTACTGAGCGCATGAGCACGATACAGTTAGACGGCTGTATTATCGCAGGAAACCAAGCTGCGAGAGTATATTCTTCAAAATATTATTCAGGTAGTGGCGGGGCACTTTACGCTAATTATAGTTGTTCTACGATCGAAATTAATAACAGTGTGATCATGGGAAATAAATCCGCATACTATGCTGTTTCAAATTTTGGTGTAATTCATGTGCAAAACAGCACGATCGCTGGAAATGTCGCCATTTCTTACTCGGCAGGAGTAAATTTTGGTGCCGGAACCCAAAAAGCGCATACGATCGTTAATTCTATCATCGCTCAAAATACCACGCGTGATCCTTCCGAGTACGGAGATGTTGTGGTGCCGAGTACCTCAACTGTAACATCCAGTTACAGTCTCATCGGAGTGGACGCAAAAAATGGAGTTACTTCTTCCACGGGAAATATTTTGGGTTCTGAATCTTCTCCTGCAGATCCTGGATTCCTGTCCTTTACCCCACCGACCTACTCTTCTTGGAATAAGGATGCCTGGCGCGACTGGGATTTATCCCTTTCATCCGATTCTTCTGCTCTCGACGCAGGGTCAAATTCCATGGCATACGAAATTTTTAATGTGAATTCTGATTCTGAGCTGGCCGCCAAAACAGATGTCACTGGAACCAGTCCACGCCTTTCGGGAACGGCTGTCGACATGGGCGCATACGAATACCTCGTTATTTCTGATGAATTCGATTTAACCGCCAGTAATTTCGGTACCATTCCGTCCGAATTAACATACGGTGACGTTTTTAGTCTTACCACCGGACTGATTTCTAATACAGGGAATATATCCTCCGGCGCGTTTATCGTTCAGTTTTTTGCGGCGACGGATCCGGATTTCCTTTTTAGTGCTTCCGCGATTTCCCTCGGCAGCCAGGAAATGGAATCTCTTGCCGCGGGTTCCTCGAAAACAGTTACGCTGACGAATATCGATTCTACAAAACTAACTGCGGGAACTTCCTATTATTTCGGCTGGAAAATCGTGTCCTCCAACGATTCTGACCAAACGAATAACACCGGTAGCCACTCTTCCGCGTGCTCGGTTCAGCGAATCCCCCTAACTTCTGTTTCCCTTTCCCCCGACGCTCCCGTTATAGGTTCCCCCATCACTTCCACGCTCACGCCCGCAGACGCGACCGTTACGTACCAGTGGTACCGTTCGACTTCTCCCTCTGGAAATTTCACCCTTATTTCCTCCTCTTCTTTTGCCTCTTATACTCCAACTTTAGACGATTTGGGCTATTATATAAGGTGTACCGTCACGGGAACAGAAAATTATACTGGGGTCGTCTCTGAAACCACAGATAGTACCGTTTCCCAAAACTCTCTTTCCCGTCCCATTTTAAATGTTCCGACCGTGGAAGGCAGGACAGTTTCCGTATCTTGGACTCAGGTGGCTGGCGCGACAGAATATGAATTCCAGTATAAAATTTATGGGCAGGATAACTGGAACTCCATGACGGTAACTGAAAATTCCGCGAGTTTTCAGGGGCAAGACGACACGACATATGAGGTACGCGTTAAGGCAAAAGGAGAGAATCTTTCGGAATCTGTTTTTTCTTTTTCGACCGCCGTAAGCATTCAGGCGACACTAAAAGGAGTTTCGTTACAGACCGTCTTAAATGATTATTCCACGGCGAATTCGATGAATACCATTCCCGCATCGGAAACGACGATTACTGACTGGGATGAAATTTGTATCGAACTGTGGACGGAGGGGGTTTCGGAAAATACGAAAAATGACTCTCGGATGTTTAGTATTACTTATGATCCGACGTTATTTGTCTTCTCGAAAATTTCCTTACCGAGTAATGATATTTCGACTTTTTCATGGCCTATAAAACATGAAACAGGTCTGCAGACATTAAACATCCTCTTCATGCCAGGACAGGACGGGTACACCGCGAACGGGCAGAATACCTTCTGGGGTTCTGTCATATTTTCACCTTCTCTGGAGGAAAACTCCGGCGTTACGGATCTTGCCGTTCCACAGACTTCAGTGTTTTTCGTAAATGGACATGCTCTGGATGTAACGGTGAGCGGAATGCCTTATGACTTGGATCAAGATCAGAGCGTAAACGTTCATGATCTGATCGAATTTTTAAATTATTACGGCCAAAAGAAAACTCCGGAAACGGAAGGATTTTTACCGGATTATACGGGTGACGGCAGTGTGACAGTGCTCGATTTAATAGATTTTCTGGGTAATTATGGAAAAAAGAAGGTTAATTATCAGAAGATTCTGCCCGCCAGCGAAACTTCTCTGAGTATCCCGCAGGAAAGGGAAGTAGAGGTGCCGAAACAGGAAGTATCCGTATCTGTAATAGACACGGATACGTCTGTACCGGTGGAACTTCCTGTAACGATGACGGTCCAGGCAGCAGCTGCTGATGAAATTTTGATTCCCGTATCACTTCCAGAGATTTCTTCGTTAAATTCACAGAAAGAAGAACCGGTTTCTGTCTCCATCCTGGAGCTTTACGAGAATCAGATTCCAGCGGAAAACAGGAAAATCTCTCCCTCCGTCATGGCGGTGGATTCTGTCTTCACGAAAAATGACTGGCTGCAGGAAACGTGGCGTTTTCGGAAAACTGAAATGAAACTGTCGATTTTAGATAAAATCCATCCGAAAATTGTAGATCTTTTATGGAGCGAAGAAGACGAAAACTAAATCCCCAGCATTCTTCGGCGTACGTTTTGTGATCGGCGCACACCGAGGAATGCGTTTTGGTTTTATTTTTTTATTTTCGCTGATACGGTTTTATACTCTGGTTTTCCTTTAAAATTCCGTTTTTTGCGGTTCTGAAAACAGACATTTTCAGCGAAATCTGGTTCCACTTTAAAATTCTGTTTTTTACGGCTCTGAAAGCATGTATTCTCAGCGGAAGCAAAATGCTGGGGAAGCGGAAATTTATCGTGCATCGGATATAAAATTCCGTTTTTAGCAGTTTTTGGCCATTTTCTGCAAAATTTCCACGCCTTTTTCGATCGTTTCATCCGTCGCGGCGAAAGACAGGCGGAAATGTGTATTTCGGGAACTGAAAACATTTCCGGGAATGGCCAGAAGCTGATGTTCCTGAATTGCCCGAGTGATAAATTCTGTCGCGTCGCCGGTGGGAACTTTCGGAAAAGCGTAAAACGCGCCGCCAGGTTTCGCGATTTCATAATAATCTTTCAGGCCTTCATAAATCAGGTTTCGTTTACGCCGGTATGCCTGAAACTGAGTGTCCATGCTCGTATCCATGGCCGCGACCGATCCATACTGAAGCGCGCTGGGAGCGCAGACGAAAGAATACTGCTGAAATTTTAAGATCTGCTGCATAATGGCCGACGGTCCATGCGCGAAACCGATTCGCCAGCCGGGAATGCCGTAACATTTACTGAATCCGTCCAGCACGATTACGTCCGAATTATACTTCGCGGGCGACGTAAATTCTCCGTCATAACAGAAAAATCGATAAATTTCATCGCTGATGAGTGCGATATTTTTTTCTTTAGCCAGTAAAGCCAGATCCCGGCAGATTTCTTCCGTGGCGACTGTTCCTGTGGGATTCGCGGGCGAATTAAATAAAATCAGTTTCGTTTTAGGCGTGATGGCGTCTCGAACTTTATTCACGTCCAGCTGAAAATCAGGGTACGTCTCGATGAAAATCGGAATTCCGCCGAGCATTTTCACCAGAGCTTCATACATGACGAAGTACGGGTCAAAAAGAATGATTTCGTCTCCTGGATTAACCATCGCCATGAGCGTCAGCATCAGTGCGCCGCTTGTGCCGCTGGTAATGACCGCCTCACGGACGCCGGAGCCATAATCTTGGTCCACCCGCTGCTGTACTTTTTGCCGCAGTTCCGCCGCACCCTGCGTGGGGGTGTAACCATTTTTTCGTGATAAAATCGCGTTAATCGCCGCTTCTTTCGCTTCCTCTGGGGCGTCAAAATCTGGCTGGCCGATCGACAGATTAATCGGGTGATCCAGCTTCGCCGCCAAATCAAAAACCTTACGAATACCGGAAGCGTCAAAACTCCGAGAACGCTCAGAAAGCCATTTTTGATACATATGTTCCTCGATTCTTTCGTGATTATATACAGATTTTATATGAAATTTTCAAAATATTTTTTTACCACGCACGTTTCACGCGCTGGGAATGCGCCATCCATTCCAGTCATGTCGTGAATACGACACATCCACTCATTATACACCAAAACACGCTTTCGCGGAACCCACACCGGGATATTTTGTAACTTTTTTGCGCTTTTTCAAATTTTTTATACCCGATACACTATAAAAAACCGCAAAAATCCGCTTCTCAGGCATTTTTGTTTCGCTGAAAATTCCTGTGTTCAGAGCTGCAAAAAACGGAAATTTAAAGTGGAATCATTACACTTGACTTCTCATCGTCATCCAGTACAATAAATGAAGTCGACGTGCCTTGCGCCCTTCGTGGAATCGGTGAGTATGCTCATTTAAAAGGAGAAATTACGATGAAGAACCGGCAGGGATATGTTGGATTGAGAATTTTGATTATTTTGTCGTGGATGGTCGTGTCATGTTTTTCGGGAAAGTGTTTCGCTGCACCGGAAACGGCAAATAATGTTTTGCCAGCGTATATTTCTGAGCATCTGACTGATAAAACAGAATTGGTTATCGAAATCGAGTTTAAAAATTGGCACCTCGTTTCCGGAGCGAAAAAAATACTTGATTTATTTCGTTTTGATGAAAATTACCCGACGAACCAATTTGGAGAGGAGTTCAAAGTTCGTGAAAACGTTTTGGAGATTTTATCGTCTCTTGAAAAACAGTGTGATCAGCTGCAGGAGCGAGGCATTCATTCCGTCGTATTTTTCATTGATCGTACGCCGAGACACTCTCTGATTCTTTTTCCTTGTGAAAACGTGATCGACGAAACGACGCAGTACCTGAAAGAAAATTGGAGTCAGGAAATATGGTGGTATGGAAAAACGACTCACGGTGTCATGGGGTTATTGATGACGAACCGTATGTTTCCCGATAAATTGGTGAAAGGAAAGAAGTTCGAAGAAATTTCTCGTATGGCCATGGAAGAGCATGTGCGGCGAACCACGAATCGAGAGGCGGACGTCCTTTTCCGGTATGAGTCTTGTTGGCGGGCCATCGCAGGAAATGATCTGAAGTGTGTTTTCCGTGTCAGTGTACCTCATGAACGTATCATGAACTTTTATAGTCTGGTTTGTTTTCCCAAGTCGCCGAAGATGGCGGATTGGATCATGAATGTCGATCAAAAACTATTAGGGGTGTCGATTGGCGTCGACTTGCAGGCGGATAATATTTATGCTCACGCCGTCTTTCGGGATGATGAATCGGCGCGAAGCGCTCTTGAGGACACGTCTCTGAATCTTTGGTGCGAATCGTTAATGAATGCCAGAAATACGAGTTTAGGTACCCTATTTTATGACATTTCGTGTTTATTTTGGCATCTGATGGAGCCGGAACGGAACGGCTCGATTATATCCGTTGATTTTAATAAAGCAGCAAAAAAAGGATATGATACGTATTGTGGCTCGGCGATAAAGTTTATTCGCGAAACGTTCGGTTCCCGCTCGGAAGAAGTATCTGTGGAGGCGGAAGCGAAAGCCGCAGCGGAAGCGGATCGACTGGCCGCATGCATCGCACCGTGGACGACGGAACAAACATCGTTTGTGCTCCATATTAATTTAGAGGAATTTCCGGTTTCGGATTTCTGGAACTCGTTTTGGAATAACATGGAGACGATCTTCCCCACATGGACTGTGCGTCTAAGGGAGAAGGGGGCCAGTGTGGAAATGTTTATTAACGCTTTGGAGAGAAAACGTCGGATGCTCATCGCTGCGGGAGGAAAGGATCTTTTTATTCTTTGTAGTATTACTCAGTCGAATCCTAGTGTTACATTTTTGATTCCGCTTCCGAAGAAGTCGCACTCGCTGCCAGAACTGCTGAATTGTAACGAATTGCAGAGGACGATTTTACCACGGATAGAAATGTTGACTCAAAATTTTGATTACATGGATTCAGGTCTTCAGGACGACACGCTTTATTTCGTGTTGATGAAATCTCGGCCCGAGGAGGGTATGACGTTCGTGCAGTGGATGAAGCAAAATGCCGCGCCACGTCCGCAGTTTCGAGATGGTTTCGCATTTTGTGCTGAGGATGCGGTGAAATTCGTCTTCGGGATGAACGAGGACTTTCAGGCGAATATTTTACCGTCCATTCTTCGTGTTTATTTTCCACATGACTCGAAAATCTCGAACCCTGGTACGGGGCTTATCGCACGAGGCATGGACGTCGCGGCGTTAGGGATTTCCCCGGAAAATTCTCGCGTTCGTTTTCGTATAACCGCGAAGTCGGAATCTGCGGCCAAAAATTTCATTCACGCTTTTGAAATATTTAAGCAGGAAAGTTTGGCTCATGAAGATCCACAGAAACCGTTCCGTTCATTCGTGGGGTTAAGGGATTTGTTTTGGGATAACATCGTCTTGGAAAACTCGGGGCCTCATATGACATTTCGTTTTCCGGCGGTGGATAATGTTTTGTCTGCGATTACCGAGAATTTTCGCGTCATCCCCACCATGGCTGGCGCTGTGATGGTTATGAAAACATGGGTGCAGCAGTTTGGTCGTTCTTTGCGCTTCAGAATAAAAGACTGTGCTAGAGTTCAAGACGCGCTGATGGCTTATAAGCGGGAACATGGAACCTTTCCTCCACTTTATTCCGTCGACAAAAACGGGAATCCGCTGCATTCTTGGCGCGTTCTGATTTTGCCTTATCTTGATATGAAGGAATACTCTTATCAAGATAACGAGGACCCTAAAAAGATACGTCTTAATGAGCCATGGGATAGTGAATGGAATCGCCAGTTTTACGATTCGTGCCCGTGGTGGTTCTCGGAAGTGTATCCCGTCGTTGGTGAAGGGACCGTCTTTGAATCAGGAAAAGCCGTGACGCCCGACATGGTGCTTGACGGAGCGTCGAAAACGGGTCTTTTGATTTTTACTTTTTCTGAAGTAAAAGGCTGGGAGTGGATGAATCCAAAAAGTTTCGTGAAATTAGAAAATCTCGAAAAAAGCTTGAAAGACGGTTCGACACTTCATTCGGAGATTGGCACCTTGCTGTGGACGAACGATGCGTATTACATTGGTTTGGCGGATGGATCTCTGCGTGCCATTTCGTTAAAAATCTCACCGGAAATCATGCGGAGAATTTTCATTCGTAATGACGCTCAGCCGTTGGGCGTGGTGCCGTGGATTAAACTGAACGTTCATTAAATTTCCATTTTATACTCATGCCATTTTAAAATTCAGTTTTCGCCTGCGACAAGATGAAACTTTTCATTTATCAGCGTGCGCAGTTCTGAACGATAGCGTTTTCGGCGGCGGAAGAAGTTGCATTCTTGCGTAAATTTTGAAAATTCCGGAAAATAGCGGTTTATAGAGCGCACTTCTTTCTTAAAAAATCGCTTATAACCTGTCCGCAGCCGACTTTTTGCGATCCCTTTTGTGCTCGCGGCGCAATTTTCCCAAAATTTCATGCGATAATTTGTAATTTTCCATTTTAAATGCTTGACAAAATTTCCGTGATTCGTGATAATTATTTTATCATGCAAAATTTGCGAAAACGTTTGCGAAATTTTAAATTGGAATGAGTATAGAGCACTTTTTTCTTGAAAAATCGCCACGAGTGTTCGATCGGATTTAAGTTCGGCGAGTAAGTTGGTAAAAAATACAGACGAATTTTCGTGTGGGATAAAAATTCGCGCAAAAGTGCGGCGCGATCATATCGAGCGTTGTCGACAAAAACGTG
>JAUNBR010000051.1 GCA_030527015.1 Planctomycetia bacterium | reverse complement strand
TAATACATCCCTCAATTACGGAATTAAGAGCAAAACTTACAGACTGGCAGACCGAAATCCGACAAAAACAGAATTATGATGAAATTATCGGGCGCATGCGTGAACCTTTCTCGCAGACATATCAGATATGTAAAACGCTGGAGGAGGATTTTCGCCGGTTAAATGACGTGATTCCAGAACGGTTAAAAGCCTTAAATTTATTGGCACAGCGCGCGGAATTTCAGAGTGGAAATGTGGATTTTTCGACAATTGACCCGGACAAATTTTTACAGAGAGTGGAAACTGCCAAGGAAAATTATAAACGCTTTTTAGCACAGTTTAAATCGTCAATTAATTCTCTGAAAAGAATTAAAGAGATTAATACAGAAGACTTTAATCGGGAACAGACTTCGCGTATTCAGATTTCTTTGGAAGAGTGTCAGCAGGAAGAAACGGAATCGGGAACACAGTATTTTACGAAAGTCCGTTTCCGAAAAGTCGATCAGGCAGACGGCAGCATACGCCTAAATGCACAGGCAGAATATGTGGAAGAAATTTATCCTGTGGAGGTGATCCGTATTCGGCGTTATTTGAGTGCGAATGTAGACGAGAAAACACTTTCGGATACGGAGAAATTCGATTATCATTATTATCGAAATGAAACACCGGAAGAAAAACTGATACGTATTATTATGATGGAACTTAACGCGTGGATAGATGAGTTTAACAGCCAGATGTTAGAGCTTTCGCTGATTCAGGCGGCCGTACGTCTGGATGCCATTATGCTGGTGCCAGTCGTGGCAGATGAATGGACAGCGGTACAGCTGGCACGAGATAATCGATTAGACTGGATGAATGCCCGTGCCGTGCTGGTGGACCAGTGGAGGCAGATTGAGTTGGCGGCGAATCGTCTGAAAAGTGATCTGACCTTTACCGTGGACGGTGGAGTCAGTGCGGTTTCCGGTGGATCAGACAGCAGAGGAACGGTTTCGAATATAAATGTCGGATTAAGTTTTGACGCTCCATTAACTCGGCGTGAAGAAAGAAATAATTATGTATCGGCACTTATTTCATATGACAGAGCGCGCCGGGATTATATGAATTATGAAGATTCGGTTCATCAGAGCATTCGGACTATTCTTCGAGATATGGAACTGGCGCAGATGAATTTTGAATTACAGCGCGCCCAGGTTTTTACGGCCATGTCTCAGGTGGAGCAAAAAAATCTGCAGCTTTTACAGCCATTACAGATGGGGCAGACTTCTGATTTTGGCGATAACTTTTCCAGTGAATTAGTGAATTCACTAAATGCATTAATGGAAACTCAAAACACATTTATCGATTCATGGATAAGTTTTGAAGTCAGCAGAATGGGTCTGGATATAACGCTGGGGACATTCCGACTGAATTCAGAGGGAGTTTGGATCGATCCAGGTCCGCTGAGTCTGGGTAAAAATACTCAAATTACGGTGGAAAATCTGCCCGCTGGTTCCAGTGAATCACAGTCAGGCCAGGCCACGGAAATGAATCCTTTAAACAGTACGCCCACTTTACAGGAACCTCTGATCGAAGAATGGTTTCCGGAAGGACAGACTGAAAATGTACCTCACGACGGTTCTGGTGTGTCTTCGTCCGAAAGAAGTCTAAATATTCTTTCTGAACGTGGTTCGGAAGTGGCAGAAAACGGAATTCTTACGGAAATTAGAGCGCCAGATCCCAGGGAAAAACGTGTCCATCACCGTGATATATTTCTCCCTGTGGAAAATTCGAAAGAGGTGGTATATCACGAGGAGAAAAATTGGTTAAAGCCTGTGGTTTCTGAAAATGATGGATAAAATGTTTTTTAAGCAGAGTGCTTATGTTTATGCCCGATATATATCCGATTCACTACGAATTTCCACGTCCCCGGCATTTTGCTTCGCTGAAAATGTCTGCTTTCAGAGCCGCGCATTAAATGGAAATTTAATATGAAACCAGGTAATTTATCCGAGTATCTTCAGTAAAATTACAGGACTTTATTTTAAAAGTGTTTCCCATATTTTTTTCAGACGTTTTGCGGATACACTCTGATTTGTGCCAAGTTTCTGGGCAAAAATGGAAATCCGGTATTCTTCCAGCAGCCACCGGAAATTTTCCAATTCTTCACTGGAAATGCCACGTAAATAAAAATCTTGACGTAAGTTTTCATACTGCTGCCAGAATTCTTCCAGTTCATCCATGTGCTGTTTTCCCACGGCCAGAAGTTGGCGAACACCGGAATTCGCGTTTTTTAAGGTTTCCACACGCAAAACGATTCCCTGAAGATACCGGGAATAATGACGGAGATGTTCCCAGGGTGTACTGAGCAGGAAATTTGCTGGCATAAGTCGTGACAGCTGGAGAGAAATATCAGTAATTGTCTGCTGAAAATTTGTGTGGGCAGGAACTTTTTGGGCGGGAGAAAAAGCACTCATCTGTTTTAATTCAGAAGATGGTAATGGTGAGGACAGCGAAAGACGGGCAGATCCAATTTTTAATACCTGAGTACTGGAAGTACCGCTTTTTTTAGCATAAAGTGAATCGAGTGATTTTATCGCATTATGATATGCATTCCATAAGGCGGACAGGCAGGGACCGATATCTTGGGCCACGAGAGAAATTCGGGTGCGTCCCTGACGGCAGAGGTTTTCAAATTGTGCCTTATCTCGCGGAATATTTATTAATAAAGAGGGTAAATCAGACAGAGAGGAAATGCCTGCAGGCCGACAGACAGCATTCGCCATGGCGTCTGCGATCAGATTTTCCATGGATGTTCCTGCGGATGAAAGGAAAGGGAAAGCTCGGTTTTTCATTTCGTTCAGGCCAGGAAACCACTGTGCCTGCTGTAAAAGTTCTTTATTTGCGGCCAGACGGAAAAGTCGGATAATGGCATGCCGAGAGCTGCTTTCTGCCTGGTAAAGTGTATTTCCGAGACGGAGGTTTACAGATTTCCCAGTATCCACCAGCATGGGGTACGCGATGATTCTGGATTTATCTTTTGATGCGTGACTTTCATGAACTTCCACCTGAAAAGGGAGAGGACCAAAATCCCAGGATTTAAGGTTTTCCCGGTGCCAGCGAGAGTCAGAAATCGCCTCAAAACGTTCTGCTGTCCGCTGTCCAAGAATTCTCAGTATTTCATCATAATCTCGATTTTCTGCCAGGGTTTTTCCTGTTTTATCCACCACGCGAATGTTTATCTGAAGTTCAGGAGAAATGGCGTCCAGGTGAAGTTCCTCTGGATGAATGATCTCTCCGGCCAGACGTGTAAGTTCTGAAGCCAAAATTCGCAGAAAGTTTCCCTGGCCAAATATTATTTTTTCCCGAACACACCGTGCAGTATCCGGCGCGGGTACTAATTTTCGTCGTTTTTCTTTTGGTAAAGTTTTTATAAGAGCAGTGATCCGTTCTTCTAAAAGCCCGGGAATCCCCCACGCTAACTGCTGTGAATCCACCTGATTTATCGTTTCCAGAGAAACACGTAAAGTAACACCATCTCCATTCATTCCTGGCTCAAAACGGTATTCCAGAGGAAAAAATGTTTGTCTTGAAAGAGAAGATTTTTCAAAATTAGCTTCATTTTTTTCAGAGAAAATATCTGCGTTTTTCTTATCTGAAAATTTTGGTGAAAGAGTTTCTTCCTGTTTTGATGAAACGGCGGAAAGAGCAGAGGTGGGTTTTAGAGTTTTAACGGATACTTTTTTCCCGAAAAGGATTAAGCCTTCAGGGATTACCTCTGCAGACTCAGAGAGACTGTGCCCCATAACATTTTCAGACGGATTATAAATGGCATTTTTTTTCAGAGGTGCTGCAGGAATTTTTGTAGAAGTCTCACGGTGAGAAGATTTTTTATCGTGGGAAGTGTCTGAGATACCCGGAAATGTATCTGGAAAGAGACGGAAAATTTCGTTATCCACAGTTTCTGATAAAATGTCTTGTTCTGTCATATATAACGACTGAAGTGCGTGTTCACCTGAAGAACCGTCTGGCCCACAGGCTTTTCCAGTGCGGAGGTGACTTATCCATTTTTCCAGTGAGGGAAGGTCATAAACTTCCATGGGAATACGTTTATCATAAAAATCATAAAGTTTCCAGTCACCCGGTAAAAAATCATGTCGGCGAAGTTTTGCCTGAAGCTGTTCCAGATGCTCCATCAGCTCCTGGTTATGAGAATAAAATTTGAGAGTGTGTAAATTCGTGTTTAGCATTCCTTCCACTAAACCGTGACGAATAAAAAGTTCCCTGGCGTCAGTCGGGGCGATTCGCCCATAAGGAATACGCCGTTTAGGAATAATTGGTAAACCAAAAAGTGTTACTTTTTCGTATACCATCACATTATTATTGGATTTTGACCAGTGAGGGGCGCTGTATGTTTTTGAAATCAGATGTGGCGCGAGCATTTCTGCCCATTCAGGGTTAATTTCTGCCACGCAGCGCATATAACGTTTTGTCGTTTCCACCATTTCCGCCGCCACCACCCAGGCCGGAAGAGGTATTTTCTTCGCTGGAGGACTTACCGTTTCTGCCGTTTCGGAGAGAGAAGGATTTTCAGAGACCGAAGATTTTTTAGTTTCAGGAAGACCATTTTTGTCAAGATTTCTTCCCCAAAAACGATTTCCGGCTTTCGGAGCATAACGTGTTTTCGTGTCTTTTACAGATAAATCAGAAACCGAAGATTCGCCCGTGCTTTTTTTGAAAACACCGCTGCCCGGCCAAAGAAAACATTTTCCTCCTCCGCCGACAAGATATTCTTTTGAAGTTTCCGATTTATGGCCAAGATTAGAGAGGGTTCCCGCGAGAATAGCACGATGAATGGCAGTATATTTTTCCTGTAAAATATTCGTTTCGTGACCATCTCCCACGGAAAGATGCGTGGCGTCTCCATGCAAAAAGTGAATCGGTTCTTTCATTTCCTTCAGTAACTGAAGTGTTAATTCTGAAAACTGACGAAACATGTCCGTCCATTCTCTCATACGGTTCCATGAAAGGAAATTTTGTCGGCAGGCTTTAATCAGCTGATTTCGCGAAAGAGTACGTTTCAGATGATGATAAAAATTCCACAGACGCAAAAGTCCTACAAAATCAGACCGGCTGTCAAGAAATGGCATGTGCGCCGCATCCGCTTCACTCTGATGATCCAGCGGCCGTTCCCGCGGGTCACGAATCTCTAGAGCTGCTGCGATAATCAGTATCTCCTGAAGAGAATTTGCGGCAGTATTTTTCCGTGCTTCTTGTATGCCAGCGATTATCATACGGCCTATTCTTGGATCCACGGGTAATCGGCTCAGCTGCCGTCCCAGCGGTGTTACCTCTCCATTTTTAGATGGTTCTGTGATGGCGCCGATTTCAAAAAGTGTTTTGTATCCGTCCCGTATGGCCGTTTTTTGCGGGGGGTCTATAAATGGAAATGTCTCGATATTTCCCAATTTAAAAACTTTTGTTTGGAGAATAACCGACGCAAGATTCGTTCTCTGAATTTCTGGCTGCGTATATTTTTCCCGGCGACAAAAATCCGTTTCAGAATAAAGTCGGATACAGACACCGGGGCCTATTCTTCCACAGCGCCCCTTTCGCTGTTCTGCAGATGCCTGGGAAACAGGCTCCACGGGCAGCCTCTGTATTTTTGTTCGCGCGGAATATCTGCTGATTCTTGCCGTGCCCGTGTCAATTACATATCGGATCCGCGGAACGGTTACCGATGATTCTGCGACATTCGTCGCAATTACAATTCGCCGTTTCGTGCCAGGATCAAAAATCTTTTGCTGCTGCGGTGCAGGCAGTCGTGCATAAAGCGGCAGGATTTCCACATCCTGCTGTATGAAAAGTGGCATTCCTCGTCTCTGCTTTTCGCCATGAAGCATTTTCACCACTTCATGAATATCACGTTCCGTGGGCATAAAAACCAGCATGTCACCCTGACCCATGCCCGCCGCGTGAGAGATGGCACGAATAACTCCTTTATGAATATCACCGTCTCGCTGAAAATCACTTTTATTTCTCTGTTCCCATTTTCCATCTTCGCGCAGGCGTTTACCATCTCGGTATTCTTTATTTCCATGATCTGAATTTTCTGTTTCTTGGATGGGATAAAAATCTCTAGACGCCTCCTGCGGTTCATCTTCTTCGTCCAGCAGCGGCTGATATATTACTTCCACTGGATATGTTCTTCCGGAAATCTCGATCACGGGTACTTCTTTACCTTCAGAAGTACTGAAATGTTCCGCAAAACGGCGCGCGTCAATTGTCGCAGAGGTAATAATAACCTTCAGATCATGACGGCGTTCTGTGATCCGACGCAAAATTCCGATAAGAAAATCGATATTTAATGACCTCTCATGTGCTTCGTCTATAATAATCACATCATACTGTTCCAGATCCCGATCACTCTGTGTTTCCGCCAAAAGAATCCCATCCGTCATTAGTTTTATACAGGTTTCGGGGGAAGTTCTGTCTGTAAAGCGGATTTTGTAACCCACCAGATTTTTTCCTCCTGGAATTTCCTGTGACAGTCGGTGCGCGATGGAGCTGGCCGCGATACGCCGTGGCTGCGTATGACCAATTATTCCGGTAATTCCCAGACCCAGTTCCAGACAGATTTTAGGTAACTGTGTGGATTTTCCAGAACCGGTTTCACCACAGATAACCACCACCTGATGATCTCTGATCGTTTCGGCGATTTTATCTCGCTGCTGCGAAACAGGAAGACTTTCATCGTAAGTCATTACCGGGATACTCTGACGGCGTTTTTCCGCCAGTGAAACAGAAAGCGCCACGTCTGTCGATAATTTTTGTATTTCCTGTTCTTCTAAATGTTCTTTCCCCTTTAGGCGCCGCAGGCGAGATAAAAATCGTGCTCGATCTTTTCGCATGGCGTGAAAAATTTCTTTAGAAATGGTATTCAGTACAGACATAATATTAAAATGAGCAAGAAAACATAAAAAACAAAAATAAAGACGGAATCATTTTATCCCAAGGAAGTTTTATCTTCTGATTCCCATTTATACTGGTTCCACTTTAAATTTCATTTCATGCACGTTTTATTCAGCACGAAATACAGGAAAATCGACTTATCGTGTATCAGATATATACTGGTCCACATTAAATTTCCGTTTTGTGCAGTTCTGAAAGCAGGGCATTTTCTGCGAAGCAAAAGGCCGGGGAAGCGGAATTTTATAGTGTATCGGGCATAAAATTTTATGAAGAATCACAGACAAAAATCTGCTCTGCCTCAAAAAATAAAAAAGGATGAATTTATAGAGAATCAGATGAAAAAGGATTTCCGCGCAGTGCTTCAGAGAGATACTTTCCAGTAATGGAATCTGGGCATTTACAGATTTCTTCTGGAGTCCCCTGAGCGACGATTAATCCTCCCTGATCCGCAGCACCAGGTCCGAGATCAATAATATAATCTGCCGCACGCATCATCTGCACATTATGCTCCACTACGATCAAAGAATGGCCGATCGATAATAGCGTTTCAAAACAGTCCAGCAGCTGAACGACATCCGAAAAATGCAGACCAGTCGAAGGTTCATCCAAAATAAATAAAGACCGTCCACGTTTTGTATTCGACATATACGCCGCCAGTTTTAGTCGCTGCGCTTCACCACCTGAAAGCGTATTCGCAGGCTGCCCCAGACGAATATAATCCAGCCCCACTTCAATTAACCGTTTTAAACGGTTTTGGACACCGTGTGAGCCACGAAAGAACGTGAAGGCTTCACGTACCGTCATTTCCAGTACTTCCGCGATATTCCGATTTCGGTATGTAATGTCAAGAATTTCCTTCTTGTACCGTGTGCCGCGGCATGTCGAACATTTCATGTAAACATCTGCCAGAAACTGCATGTCGATTTCGACCAGTCCGTCTCCATTACACGCAGGGCAGCGGCCTTCCTCTGAATTAAAACTGAAATTTGCCGCGGTATACCCACGTTTTTTAGCTTCCCTGGTCTCCGCAAAAACCGCGCGAATTTCGTCAAAAGCTTTCAGGTAAGTTACCGGATTACTTCGGGGAGAACGTCCGATCGGACTCTGATCGACCATAATCACATCATCAATTTGTCCGTCCCCGAGAATTTCATCATAATCATAAGGTTTTCCCACCTCTTTTCGCAGACGTTTTGAAAGTGCCGGATAAAGCGTTTTCTCCACCAGCGTACTTTTTCCAGAACCGCTGACTCCCGTCACTAAACATAAACATCCTAAAGGAAAACTGACTGAAAGATTTTTAAGATTATTCCCCCGTGCACCGTTCAGACGTATCCACCCAGAATCTGTGGAACGTCTCTGCGTACTACAGTAACCACGTTCTCCCGACAGATACTGCCCCGTCAGACTGTGACTGGAAGCGATCATTTCTTCCGGCGTTCCCTGGAATATAACTTCTCCGCCACGCTCCCCAGCTCCCGGCCCGATTTCAATTATCTGATCTGCGGCCCGAATAATGGTTTCGTCATGCTCCACGACAACCACTGAATTATCCCGATTTTTTAGTGCTTCGATCGCCGTCAGTAATTTTCTTGAATCGGACGGATGAAGCCCGATCGAAGGCTCATCCAAAACATATAACATATTTACAAGACTCGCCCCCAGCGCGGCAGCCAGTGAAACACGGCGCGACTCGCCACCACTTAACGTGCGCAGTGTACGTTCCAGAGTCAGATACCCCAGACCTGTGGTCTGCAAAAATTGTAGCCGTGACAAAACTTGCTGCAAAATGGGCGTTCCCACCTGCTTTTCCCATTCCGTAAATTCTTTTTGTAGCTGATGAAGAAAAAGTACTAAATCATCCACTTTCATTTCATTCAGTTCCGCGATATTTTTAGGCTCAAAACGCGGTTTTTTTTCTGGATCCGGCAAAACTTCATTCCACCGTTTTCCGATCGTAATGGCCAGAGCCAGCGGCTGCAGACGGCGTCCATTACACATCGGGCATGGACGAAAACTCCGCCAGCGACTGAGAAATACCCGGATATGCATTTTGTATTTCCGCCGTTCCATCCAGGCAAAAAAGCCATTTAAGCCCATAAATTCCGTTCCGGGGACGCCATTCATCAAAACTTCCAGAGCGTCCTCTGTAAGTTCTTTAAACGGAATATCCACCGGCAAGCCATTTTTAGGTCCATATTTTAATACCTTTTCCAACTCATGCCGGTAAGCCGGACTGTTCCATGGGGCGATCGCCCCGTCTCGAAGTGTTTTAGAAGTATCTGGCACGATCAGATCCATATCCATATCGATCGTGTTTCCGAAACCCTCACACATGGTACACGCACCCAGAGGACTATTAAAACTAAATAAGCGCGGTTCAGGTGTCGGATAATCCACATGACAGTGCTCACAGGACAGTTTCATACTAAAATGCCGCACCAGCCACCGCCGATTATCAATTATTTTGAAATGTTCGTGTGCCGGTTCTTCTGGGGTATTTTCAAAGATTTTCTCAGAAGGATGCTCCGTTTCTTCAATAAAAATAACACACTTCCCGTCACCGCGACTAAACGCCATTTCCACGGAATCCCTGATCCGCTGGCCAGACATTCCCGCCTGAAGCCGGTCCACCACCACATAAAAATACTCCGCCTCCATAATCGTTTTCATCGGCGGTAAGTCTTGAGGTGAAATGTGTGATAAATCATAAAGCGTTTCCCCGAGAATAACTCGAATAAATCCGCTTTCCTTCAGAGATGTCAGCATTTCCAGACTGCTGTGAATATCTTTAGGTACAGAAATTTTCCAGGTAAGAAAAAAACGTGTTTTCGGAGGAAGTGTTTCCAAAAATTGAGCCACCGACTCAGACGTGTCACACTGAATCAATTCTCCACAAGACACGCAGTACGTCCTGCCAATTTTTGAATACAAAAGACGTAAATAATCATAAGTTTCAGTCGCCGTACCCACCGTGGTACGACTGGATTTTGTGGTAATGCTGCCAGTGACCGCGATCGCCGGGGGAATCCCGTCTATACATTCCGCTTCCGGTTTTTCAAACTGTTCTAAAAACTGGCGTGAATACGCAGAGAAACTTTCGATATACCTGCGCTGTCCCTCCGCATATAGTGTGTCCAGAGCCAAGCTGCTCTTTCCAGATCCGCTAACGCCGCATATGACAACTAGCTTTCGGTGAGGAATATCCAGATCTATTTCCTTCAAATTATGCACTTCGACTCCCCGAAGCACAATTTTTCCCCCAGTTCCCATGTCGGACCTTTTCCTGTTTTTGAATTTAGTCTTGTTTTATACTCGACACGATGTAAAATCGCATTTTCTGGCTTTCAGAATCCATGAAATACCTGGCTTCCGTGACGCGTGAAACAAAAATTTAATGCAAAATCAGTATAACAGGGCAATTACCGAAGAAACCACTCGTCGTCAGAGCAGGGCAAAACAAAATTTATCTCGCGTCATATTTTATATCCGATGCACTATAAATTACCACTTCTCAGGCATTTTGATTTACTAAAAATGCCTGCTTTCAGAGCCACATAAAACAGAAGCCCGTATGATAGTTCTAAAAAGTCATTCAGACTGGGGATGCCTTAAATTTCTATTTACGCCCCATCACGTCAGACATTCCTCGAGGAAAGTCGGAAAATGTTTATCGTGCATTTTATATGTAATATTATATATATCATACCGATTTTTTTATTACAGTAAAGGAGGGATAAACATTTATGCCCGACAGACTATAAATTTCCACTTTCCTGGTATTTTGCTTCGCTGGAAATACCTGCCTTCAGAGCCGCACAAAATGAAATTTTAACGTAAAACCAAAAGATATTAAAAAAAATCTGAAGATATATACTCAATTCACTATAAATCATCCACTTTTTTTATATTTTAGATTCCCCACGACCAGCCAGGGGTAAAAATATCCATTTTCAGAGTCAATAAAAAGTGAAATTTAAAGTAAATGAAGTACACATACCTTCAGAATTTAAACTTTTTGCTCAAAAATAAAGCAAAAAATGTGCGGGATTATAAATACTAAAAGAATCTTTACATTTTAAAGTTATTTTTCGACAACTAAATTAAAAAATTGTTCTTTTCCAGGCACGACGGTAATTTCCAGCGGTGTTTCTGTGGGTAAAGTATATTTTTCAGGAAACAAATTTCGTGGAATGGGATTTTCCTCTGAAATTTCATGTTCCAGACATTCCAGTGTAATTTTATAGACACCGGGAATAAGGCCATCATTTTTTTCGTATGTGGAAACCTGAAAATTACCATTTTTATCAAAAGGAGACGCAGTCGGACGTTTCATTCCGCTGTTTACTGGGGCAAAATAAAGAAATCCTCCTTTATCGGGAATGTTAAATCCTTTAAATTCAATTTTTCCGGATACCTTAACCGTTTTCGGCCTGTCACCGCCGCACCCGGGTAAAAAAAGAAACGTGGAGAATAAAAGCGCAAAAATCGTAATATTTTTTGAGGGAAACATTTTTGTCCTAATTTTGAAAAAGTTAAGTTTTAGCCAAAAGTAAACATTAAAACCAAAAAATTATACGGAATATAAATTTAAAATCCGTGTTCAAAAAATGCGAAATGATGTTAAAACCTGATACCAGTGCGATTTTCTTTTCCCTGAATTTTACTTCCCTGCCTCCTGCGGCCTGGCAGAAATACAGACTTTCAATTTATCGTTACACAAAATGGAAAATTAAAATATACTAGTTCCATTTTAAATTTCCGTTTTGTGCGGCTCTGAAAGCCGGCATTTTCAGTGAAGCAAAAATGCCGGGGAAGCAGAATTTTATAATGCACCGGGTAAAAAACCTGTGTGTTATATTTTATATATTATCACTGGTATATACCTCATTATTCGGAGTGTAACGTCCACGATCCGATCGAGTTCCCAGGGCATTAAAAATAATATAATCGATAGAATCCGCGATATAATGAATGCTTCCATCTCCCATAAGGATATTTATGCCACCGGTGTGATAACTTTTAAAACCACAGGCACGATAATATGGCGCAACTTCTGTACTGTTTAACATGGTTTCGCGCAGATTAATTGGAATTCCTGTACCAGAAAGAGGAAAATTAATGCAGTATGCACAGGAATATGCACAGTCAGCAGGAATCGTTTCCCCAACAAAAATAGTATGGGAAAGGCCATCCTTAAAATCACGTGGCTTTTTTCCTGAAGGGTATCTTCCGAAAGCACCAACAGAATTATCGACAGGTTTTAATGAACCGAAATTATTTCCCTGATTACAGTAACTGGGATTTTTTTCAGGGCAAAACGGCATACTGTCCATATGCGTCGGCCCTATGGAGCCAGCATACCATAAACCGAGCGATTCAGTAGGATTAGAGTTTGACCAGTTCGTCCGCAGGGTAACAATTGGATTATCACAGTCCGGGTCACTCGGACAGACCAGTATGGGAACGACCGTCGTTACCGCTTCTTTGTTATCTGCATGATTTAGACAGAGGTCAAAATCAAATTTTCGATAAAGCCCTTCCTGCTCCATGTACGGTAAAATAGCGGCCACCCAAGTTGGCCCCGGCCGATTATACGGACTGGTATTCGTATATGGAGTCGCCATGGGAAATTTTTGGAAGAGAGTGAGGTAACCATTCAGTCCCAGCCCAATTTGTTTCATATTATTTGAACATTTTAAGCGTCTTCCCGATTCACGTGCCGCACCGATCGCCGGTAACATCAGACCGACGATAATGCCGATGATCGCGATAACTACAAGAAGTTCAATAAGCGTAAATCCTCTCGATTTCATTATTTTACCTGTAACTTTTCCAATTTTTAGTGACTGAACGTATGAGGAATCTTTGTATTTTTGATACCGTTATTTTAATATTTTTGATATTTGACGCACGATAAGTTTCCCATTTTCTGCAGTTTCCGACACACCGAACGCCATTTTCATTCGTGATTTTAGTACACAACAATTTTTCCGTGGATTCACACTTTCGTTCAAAATTCCCACATGATGTCCACCGCCAAGAACATGCACGACTGGTTTTATACCCGATATACTATAAATTTCCGCTTTCCCGGTATTTTGCTTCACTAAAAATGCCGGCTTTAAGAACCGCACAAAACGGAAATTAAAGTGGAACAGTATATCCTCCCACGCCACCCGAACCTCCCGGACATAAAAAATCGGACGGGAATATTTTGGGGCATACTTCCTCCAAAAAATGATTATTTTCAGTTTTTGGATTTTCTGAAGCAAAAATACATGGAGGCAAATAATCTTATCAGACACAAAAAATGAAAGGAATCCGTAAGATCACTTTATTATAAATGGAAAAAATAAAAAATGTCAAGAATAGGTACCCAAAATTATTAGATTTTTTAGCTTTTTCTCATCCTGGCAATTTTTGTAAAATACATTTTTTATACTGTTTCCACTTTAAATTCACGTTTTGTGCGGTTCTTAAAGCAGCATTTTAGCGAAATCTGCACTGGCAGGAAGGCAAAAATACCGGCCTGCCTGTCGGCCGACAGGGGAAACGAAAATTCATAATGCATCGGGTTTATATATCCAATTCACTATAAATTTCCACTTAAACAGATTTTTGTGACGCATAAAACACCGGTGTTCAGCTCAGCACAAAACGGAAAAATTTAAAATAAAACTTATAAAAATATTAATAATATTACGTATAAGAACATCTGAAAGTTCATATTATTTTTGTGTGAATTTCATTTTGTATGGTGCTTCATAAATCATCACAAAAAATAACATTTATACGGATTCTCTTTTTTAAATTTCCGTTTTGTGCGGTTCTGAACCAGGCATTTTCAGCGAAGCAAAAATGCTTGGGAAGCAGAAATTTATCGTGTATCGGGTATAAACTAAAATTTTGCACACGGATTATATCCATAACGAACGATCAAGAATTCTATAATTTATAGCTTCCGTCAGATGGGGCACTAAAATTTTAGGTGAATTTTCCAGATCGGCGATCGTCCGGGCGATACGTAAAACTTTATCGTGAGCGCGTGCGGAAAGGCCAAAATCATTCATCGCGGCACGTAAAAGTTTAATTCCTTGGGCGTCCAGCTGACAGTGCTTGCGAATTTTTCTGGACGTCATCTGCGCATTATAAAAATGAGCAGAGGGCGCGCCGTAAGTTACGTCTGTCAAATCATCTTCCGTTTCTTTTTGTGGCATGTCCTGCTGAAAACGCTGTGCCTGAATTTTTCTTGCCGCGACCACCTGCCGGCGTATTTCATCACTGGAGGTGCCCGTATGCATCCCTGAAAGTTCTTCGAAAGGCACGGCAGGAACTTCGATATGAATATCGATTCGGTCCAATAATGGACCACTAATTTTAGACATATAACGTTCAATCATCGGCACGGAACAAGAACACTGGCGCCGAGGATCCCCCCGGTATCCACATGGACATGGGTTCATCGCGGCCACGAGCATGAAATCACAGGGGAAAGTGGAGGACGCCAGTGCACGAGAAATCGTAATTTGACGATCTTCCAGCGGCTGTCGCAGTACTTCGAGAGTCCGTCGTGAAAATTCTGGAAGTTCATCCAAAAATAAAACGCCATTATGCGCCAGAGAAATCTCACCAGGCGTGGGGGTGACGCCGCCGCCGACCATTCCTGCGTCACTAATCGTGTGGTGTGGAGAGCGAAAAGGACGTGTTACCATCAGAGGATGTTCTGAATTTATCATTCCCAGCGAGCTGTAAATTCGTGTCGTCTCCACAGATTCATGCGTCAAAAATGACGGCAGAACCGTGGGAAGGCGTTTTGCGAGCATGGTTTTCCCGGAACCAGGGGGGCCTATCATTAAAATATTATGCGCACCTGCTGCGGCGATCGTCAAAGCACGTTTCGCTAATTCTTGCCCACGAACATCAGAAAAATCAGAATTATACTGGGAAAATTTTGCGTAAATTTCGTCGATCTGAGAAGGTGCCGGATCTATTTCTAAATCCCCAAGTAAAAAAGCCAGCGTCTGCGCCAGAGAATGAACAGGGATTACGTCTATTTCTTCCACCACCGCCGCTTCAGGAGCGTTTTCTGCGGGTAAGATTAGGCCTAAAGGTTTTTTTCTGCTCCGTGAAATTTTAGCACACTCGATCGCCATGGACAGCGCACCACGAATAGGGCGTAAGGTGCCGTCCAGGGCTAATTCCCCGACGATCGCATATTCAGAGAGTTTTTCCAGACGATTCCTCCCAGTACATGCAAGAAATCCCATGGCGAAAGGAAGGTCAAAAGACGCAGCCTGTTTATGCAGCTCAGCGGGTGCCAGGTTAATTAAAATCCGATTTCCAGGCGGGGGAAATCCGGAATTTTCCAGTGCACGATTTACGCGCTGAATACTTTCCTTTACCACGGGAGCTGGTAAACCGACCAGGGTAATATTAAATTCTCCTGGAGAAATATCCACTTCCACTTCGATCGGAATGGCATTTATACCTAAAAGAGTAAATGTTTGAAGTTTTACGAGCATTTTATATGATT
Source organism: Planctomycetia bacterium (assembly GCA_030527015.1). GTDB lineage: Bacteria > Planctomycetota > Planctomycetia > Pirellulales > Thermoguttaceae > RGIG3701. Next base: position 17,898 of record JAUNBR010000051.1, on the reverse strand, counting down.
ATATATATACAAAAACTGTTATGTTCTATTTAAATTGAAATTTTGCGTGACTCCGGCTGCCGATATATTTTATCCAGATTCACGTGCCGCCACAGGAAAAGCAAAAAATGCCACCTGTCGGCGGGCAGAGAAGGCGGAATTTTATAGTACACTGGATATATCTGATTTTTCTTTAAATTTCCGTTTTGCACGGCTTTTAAAACATGCTTTTTAGCGGAAGTAAAAATGCATGGGAAGTGGAAATTTATAAGTACATCGGGCATAAAAACTTTACAGAAAATCGTCTCTGTTCAGAATATAACAGAATTATTTTTCATCGAGATTTGTTGCCCACTGTTCTGGTGTTTCAGGAAACAGAGAAAAATAGTCACTGCGTTCCCGAGCTTTGGTAAACCATAACGCGACTTGGTCACGCCAGGTGAGATAATGTGCTGTTTTTTTGTGAGCCGCCATTCCTTCCTCGTCCCGATAAACTTCATAAAGCATAAATTTATTCGGATCATCAAGATTCTGAATCATGTCGAAACGAAGATTTCCTGGTTCTCGTACTGTATTTCTGGCATTTTCCAGAGTCGCCGCAATAAAATCGTCCCGGTGATGCGGAATCACTTCCACATGAACACATGCTACAAACATAATTTTAACCTTACTTTTTTATAAATTTAATTTTTATTTTTGTGTTATTATCAATTTATGAAAGACAGCCGGTTTTATACTGCTTTACACTGCTTCAATTTAAATTTCCGTCTCGCATGGACTGTACACGGACAATTTTTAGCCGAATACTGCTTCGCCCGTAAATTTCCGTTTTAAGTGGATCTGAAAGCAGGCATTTTAGCGAGCAAAAATACCGAGAAAGCGAAAATTTATCGTGCATCGAGTATAAAATGCCGTGGTGACGGAAATTTATCGTGTCGGGTATAAAGCATTTTGTACCGAATCCCCTGGTTTTATCGTTCATAAACAAAAATTTAAATACCTTAAATATATCCGGTTTTTTAATTTAAGTTTTTTGCGGTCATAAAACCAGAGATTTCGGGTCAGTCAGCTGCTTTCAGGGAAACTGAGTATCAGCCTGTCTGTCGGTAAAAGGATGAGAAGTGAAAATTATCGTGCATCGGGTATAAATAGCGTCAGACGTAAAATCCGATAACTTATTTTTTATCGTTTTCTTTTGGTTCGAGAACATAAATATCATCATTTTTTTCGGCGTCTTTCGCCTTTTTGGCTTTTTCTAATTTTCGCTGTTCTGCTTTCGCTGCCCGTTTTAACAGAGCTTCCTGCTGCTTCTCCAGCACGATTTCCCGCTGCTGAGATGAAAGAACATCTAAAACTTTTGCGTCACGCTCCGCACGTAACTCCGCGACCTGTTTCTCCAATTCACGAATTTTTTCGTTATACTGAGCCTGAATTCCATAAATTTTCGTGCGCTGTTCTTCCGTAACGACATCTTTATAAAAAGGCGGTAATATGCCACGGGGTTCTTTTCGTGCTTTTTTTGTTGGTACGGCATCTTGCGCAGATTCCGCAGCCGACGATTCTTCAGAAGTTATCGCTGGTGCCGCAGGGGTTTCTGTTTCCTGCGCCAGCAAAGAAATATTTTGTATTACAGTAATAGTAAGAGCAAAAACCAGCAAAAATGAAATAATGATGTGTTTCTTCATAATAGCGTCTCCCATGAAAATGTTTTCTAGAATTTTAGTACGCACAGTTCTTCCATTTCCGTCATATGTTAAGATAAATTTAACCATACTCGGTACGCTTTATTTTTACTTCACCATTAAATTTCTAAATTTCCGTTTTGTGCGGCTCTAAAAGCAGGCATTTTTAACGAAGCAAAATGCCTGAAAAAGCGGAAATTTATAATGCATCACATATGAAATGCATCTATTTTTGACGGATGAAACAAAAATTTAAAAATAAAGCCAGTATAAAATCTTACATAAAACGGAACATAATTTAATCGTATCCTTTTTAAATGAAATTTCAAGAAGGTTTTCAAGAAAAGAAATAAAATTTTACAAATTTTCTCATAAAAAAGAAAAAATACTTCAAGAAAACCGAGTTTTTTATAAAATAAATAGTAAAATTTCACTTTTCCGGTATTTTTGCTTCGCTGAAAATACCTGCTTTTAGAGCGCAGACAACAGAAATTTAATGGAGAATCATCTTAAATTCCCGCTTCTGTGACCACGTGAAGCAGAAATTTAAGATGAAAAGTATGGATGTATATCTGACTCATTTATTTTTCCCATGTCCGCAGGAAAGTCAGCTTTTTTCCTTCGGGCGCAGGCTGAGCTAAAAATGATGGTTTTCGTAACCACTTAAAACAAGAATTCATGAGAAAAAAAGGAGGGCTAATATATATATATGATGTTCTTTTAAATTTCCATTTTGTGCGGCTCTGAACGCAGGTATTTTCAGCGAAGCAAAATGCCTGGGAAGCAGAAATTTATAGTTCATCGGATATAAAATAACTCGACAAAAATAAATTTTATCTCGTGAAAATAAAATGTTCCATCAGCCGGTGCCCCTCAGGTAAAATCACCGACGCATTTTCTGCGGCGATTTCATTATAATGCGTGGCCTGATCGGGAATAATTCCCGTTCCGCACATAACCCACGGCACGTCACCATGAGTGTGCGTTTTCAGGCGTACAGGAGTGGGATGATCCGGCGTTACCAAAATTCGGTAATCTCCATGCGTTTTTAACCAGCGGTGCACGGGTCCAACAATTTTTTCGTCGATCGCCTCTAAAGCTCGGACTTTTACCTCCGCATCTCCGTCATGCCCAGCTTCATCCGGTGCTTCCACGTGAACACATACCAGATCCACACGCTGCAGGGCGGAAAGTGCAGCTTCCATTTTCCCCTCATAATTCGTGTCGGCATAACCAGTCGCCCCGGGCACCTGAATATTTTCCCAGCCTAAATATTCTCCCAGTCCAAAAAGTAAATTTACAGCCGAAATCATGGCTCCCTGAACTCCAAAACGCTTTTTAAAAGGAGTAAAATTTGGCCGTTTTCCCTCTCCCCACGTCCAAATATCGGTCGCTGGTAACTCTCCAGCTGCCATTCTTCGCCGATTTACAGGATGGTCCGAGAGGATTTTATGTGCATCCTCCATAAGTCGTTTCATTTCTCGGCTTCCGGCTCCAGAAGGATATGCATTCTGAAGATTTTGGTCTGAAAAATCATGTGGTGGAAAAGTATGTGTGGATCCCTCTCGAAACGGGACGGAAAAATCAGAAGTATGCCTCCAGACAATCAGATTTCGATAACTCACTCCAGCATAAAATTCCAGCGTGTCACCGCCCAGTTTTTCATTTAATGTTTCGATTAATTCCGCTGCGTCTTCAGAACAGATCTGTCCGGCATTAAAACTTTTCATGATTTCATTCTGAATCGTAACAAAATTACAGCGTATGGCCCAATCATTTTCACCCAGTGAAATTCCTGTCGCTGCCGCTTCCAGAGGGGCACGACCTGTATAAAAAATAGTGGGATCATATCCTAAAACAGACATGGTCGCCACATCAGACCCTGCCGGTAAGGATTTTGGTGTATTATTTGAACGTCCTAATATCCCTGTTCGCGCGATTTCATCCATGTGTGGCAGCCGGGCTTTTTGCAGCGCAGTTAAATTTCCTAATGAAAAAATGGGTTCATCGGCACATCCATCTGGTAATATAATAACATATTTCATGTTTATTCCTTTTTGAGTTTTTGAAAAGGGTAAGAGGCTTTATTTTATACCCGGCACTATAAATTTCCGCTGACTGAGCATTTTGCTTCACAAAAAAAGCCGGTAAAGCTGAATTTTATAATGTATCGGATATAAAAATAGAATCGGCAACAAAAAAAGGGAGACATCATCTGCCACCCTTCTATAAACTTTTAACCTGACTCTATAATTTTTGCTGCTTTCACCTTTTTGCTTCTGCGCAAATTTTATACCCGAAACACTATAATTTACGCTTTCTCGGCATTTTTTTTCGCTGAAAACGCCTGCTTTCAGAGCCGCACAAAAGGGAAATTTAAAGGTGAATCAGTCTAAAAACGCGCGCATTTTAAGCGCATGAAACAAAAATTTTAAATAGAATCTGGTAAAAAATGAAGTTTATCTGAGAACCCTCATTTTAACAGGTTTCTGCTGCAATAAATTTTTTTGTTCTAAAGAATTTAAAACGGAGCAGAGGGTACCTTCTGAGGTTTCATTCGTAAGGATGGCAAAAGCCGGGTTTTCCGGCACCGTACCACCGGCGAGGTTCGGAAGTGTCACGGCCACCAAAACCTCATTTTCCTCCAAAATACGAATTATTTCCTCTTGAGACTCTGCGTTCTTCGGTACCAGCCGTAAGTAAAACTCCCCTTTAATATTATCCGGAGAGGCAAAAGATATTTTACCGCATGTTTCATCATTCCATAAATTGAGCGTATTAAATGTAATCGCTGTTCGGCCACATATCGTGTCAATAATATCTGCCACCACCGCACTGGCCGTGGGCATTTCACCGGCACCCTGACCATAAAAGAATAGGTGCCCCACCGCATCCCCGACCACACTTACTCCATTAAACGCTCCATCCACTTCCGCAAGCTGCGTGCCCTGTCTGACCCAGCACGGCCCCACACACACTTCCAACGAATTTTCCAGGACACGTTTTGCGCTGGCAATTAAACGAATCGTGTAACCCTGTGATTTCGCGTACTGAAAATCTTCTCCTCTGACTGACTCCACGCCCTGCCGTGACACATGTGTCCAGTCCAGATCCGCTCCGAATGCAATTTGTGAAAGAATACAAATTTTTTGTGTCGCATCCTTTCCTTCCACGTCCATCGCGGGATTCGCTTCCGCGTAACCCAGCTTCTGTGCCTGGGAAAGTGTCGTACTGTAATCTCCACCCGTTTTTTCCATACTCGAAAGTATAAAATTACAGGTTCCGTTCAAAATGGCCTCAATCGAACATATTTCATTCGCCGCCAGACTTTCAGAAATCGCAGCGATAATAGGAATGCCTCCTCCCACCGCGGCCTCAAAAGCCACCGAGCATTTACACTTTCTTGCCGTGTCAAAAATTTCTTTTCCACAGGTCGCGATCAGAGCTTTATTCGCGGTCACGATATTTTTTCCCGCCTCCAGCATCTGAAGCATGATTTTCCGCTCCACGTCCAGACCTCCGATCAGCTGAACGACGACAGAAATCTCTGGATCATTTAATATCTCTTCATAATTCGTCGTAAGAATACCTTCTGGTAAATTTAAATTTCGTTCTCTTGTTATGTCGACATCTGCGATACGCGCCAGCTGGACATCCTGGCCACAGGCTCGGCTGATCCGCGCACGATTTTCCAATAAAATGCGTGCGACTCCCGTGCCAACTGTTCCCAGACCCACCAGGCCAATTTTCGTGTGTTTCATGGTTTTTTCTGACCTTTTTCAAATTATTTTTTGTTCGACATTTCCTCATGCTCCCACCGTTATCCAGAAAATCGGTCATCCCGGAAGAAAAACACACACGGTTTCAGCATTCGGAAGAGAAAATTTAAAAGAGACATTATACCCGATACACTATAAAATTCCGCCTCCCGGCATTCTATTTCGCAGAAAAGCCTGTTTCTTAGCCGCACAAAACGGAAATTGAAAGTGGAATCAGTATAAAAGATTATAACATAACTTAAAAAGATTATATCGTATCTTAAAATTTTGTCAATTAATTTTAATAACTTTTACAAAATTTTCGTCTGTAAACTTTTATCCCATTTTTGTTCCCCTACGGGTTTTCCTTTAAATTTCCATTTTATGCCTGTTCTGAAACCGATATTTTTACCGAAGCAAAAATGTCGCCCTGCCTGTCGGCAGACAGAAAAAGCGGAATGATATAATCGTCGGATATAAAAATGAGATAAAATCCGGCTTTTTGTGCCGCGGAAAATGGAAATTTGAATAATATGAACATAAAACAAAAAAACAGGCATTCCAGCCGAAGCGTGAAATGCCTGAAAACATGATTTACCAAAATTTATCGTGCTGCCGATATGAAAAACTAACTGCGATTCTTTCTCTGGCGGTAAAACCACATTCCCGCGATTCCCAGAAGCATTAACGCCCAGGTCGACGGTTCCGGCACGTCCGGGCCAGGGCCGGTTCCATAATTCAGAACGACAGAATGAGCTCCCGCCGTGACTGACCATCCATCTGTCATTCCCACGTTACTAAGAATGTCATTCCACTTTATAGTCCCACCATAAGTAATACCGTCCGTGGCGCTGAGCAGAGTAAATGAGCCATCTGAATCGGGAGTGGAACCATCCCAAGCAAAACGAATGTCGGTTCCATCCAGAGAAAGCGCACCGGTAACATCCAGAACATCAGTACCGAACGCACCACTTACCGTTCCTATTTCAAGAAGTAACGCACCCGACTCACCTAATACATAAGTACCGGTAAGATTCGTAGTGCCGATGGAATTCCCCGGCGAGAAAATACCACCATTAATATTTATATTTCCGGTATAAGATCCCTTCATGTTCAGATCTCCTGCCGTCAAATTAATCGTCGGAATGGCCAGCGGAGCCGCCGAAGTGTAATTCATATTCAGAGTACCTGCACCCGTTTTATTAAAGGTACTAATTCCAGTAATCGGTGTGCTGAGGGTTTCGGTGCCTGTCAAAACTTCAAAATTCAGCGTGGTATTCTTCTCCGAAGTGCCGGTAATCGTGCCAGCGGATGAAGTGACCGTATACGTCGCGCCTTCTGCAGCGCCGGTCAGATCCAGTATCGCATTTTCGGCGATGGAAATTTTACTGTCGTTGGCAGACGTCAGAGCTAATGTTCCAGCGGAAACCGTCGTCAGACCCGTGTAAGTATTCGCACCGGAAAGCGTCAGCTTACCGGCACCGGATTTCGTCAGACCGCCAGCACCGGAAATCTCAGACTTCCAGTTTACGACTTTTCCATCCGCGGCAGATAAGGTTAACGTGGCACCTTCCACAATTTGCGTCCCAGCGAAAGTAATAGAGTCAAAATCTCCCAGAGGAATACTTGAACTCGCATTTACAAGAATCGTATCGGAGGAAACAAAATCACCTTCAGTCGAATCGCTGTATGCAATAACAATATCCGAACCAACATTCCATTTCGTGGCCAAATACTGTGAAACGGCTTTCACTTCGTCAGCTTCCAGAGGGGTGGTATAAACCAAGATTTCCGCCATGGAACCATCCCATCCACGATTCGTGATACTTCTATCACGGCTAATCGCGTCCAACGAAACTGCGCCAGTCGCCTGAACAGACAAAACATTCCAGTCATACCCCAAATTATAAGAAGTTCCAGTAACTTCCATGCCATTAACAATATTTGTGCCATTTATTAAATTAGCAGATGCGTGTGACATATTCCATAATACACCCACGTCACCCCGATGAAAACTATAAGTTTCTTGATTTCCAAAAAAGAAAGAATAAGCAGTTTGTGTCGCACCATCCGCCATAACGATAAAGAACGTCTGACCGTCAATTGCAGAGTCAAGATTATAAGTTGTGTTTCCAGAATTCGGGAAAGTTACTGTACTTAAACCGTTTTTCCCTCCCTCAGTTAAGGTGGCATTATCCGATCCAGAGATATATCCGACCGTGGCATTATTCCCAGCGTCTACCAGATTTTTCCAAGTTTGAATTTGATTTGTGCCTTCGACAAACTCAAAATTATTCGCGCTGGAAGCATCCAAATGAAGAGCCAGTCCATCAGTAACCGTTAGTGATGGGGCGATTTGCTTAATTCGCTTAAACAGTGACATTTCACCACCGTTAAGCGTAACCGTCGCGGCAGTCGCAAGATTTTCCCCAGAAACCTGTGCTCCGGTGGAAAATTCATAACGTACACTATTTTCTCTTACGAACGATTTCTTAACACTCATGGCGTTTTCATTCGTGTTTAGCACTGCGCCGGGCAGTACTTTCAAATTTTGAGGCGTGACGGTCGAAACACCAGACGCGTCGAGCGTCACCGTGCCGGAATTTACCGTCAGATTTCCTTCCACCTCGACCGTATTATTCAGCGTGGTTTCTGCCGTGCGATCAAGAATCAGACCGGCTTCGGATTTCACGGAAACGGTACCGGCACCATACGTTCCGTCGCCCGAAACCTTCACATTTCCTTCAGTAACGGTTAACCCCTTTTTAAATGTATTATTCCCGGAAAGCGTCAGCGTGCCGGTTCCTACTTTTTCCACCGCAACCGGCACGTTCGTATTTTCCGAAATGACGCCAGAAAACGTGGTATCCTGATTTAAATTACCGATTTTTAATACAACATTTCCAGTGTCATCGGTTTCTACTGGTGTTTTTACGGAGCCTATACCGGACAAACTGCCGAGGGAATAAGTTCCCGGTTTAAGGGCCATCGTCGCGTTAATTTCATACTGTGCATTCGCACTGAGCGCCTTTTCAGCATATACATAAGTATTACTTGCGGAGGCAGTGTACTTCCCACTGAAATCACTGTTGTCACCATAAAGAACAAGGGTGTAAGTACCTGTTTTTGTAATATTTCCAGAACCGGAAATATTTCCCGTAAGGTGTAAATTATAATTTGGTGTGTCTAAAGTGGAAGTCGTGCCCGCAGCAGCGATAATATCATTACTGACATATGTTTGATCGGCAGCCGCTTGCAGAGTTCCGCCGGAAAGCGTCACCGTACCGGAACCGAAACGTAGGTCATTCGTCGTGTCGACAGTACTTACTGTGGTATTATTTGTAGTTACCGTTCCGCTGGAAATCGTCCAATTTCCAGTAAAGCCGGAGTTATCTCCTCTGATATGAATCGTACCACTGCCTATGGTGGTAATATTTCCGGAACCGGTAAATGCACTGTTATACGTAGAACGGGAAGTATTAGATTCGGTAGAGAGTGTTAAAGTGTGCGTGCCTATGTTAATGGAACCATATGACGCCACATCACGATTAATAGCATACGTGTGGATTTTAGAGTTACCCTTCAGATTAATCGTGGCATAAAGATTACCATCCAGCCGAATGGCGCCACGGCGAATGTTTTCGTTAAAACCTTCGCCCGCAATATTAATTATCGTGGTGGTGGCCGTAGCCGTAGAACCAACAGTTCCATCGGTGACATATAATTGTCCTGTATTGTTCACATTCATCGTGATGCCATCGGTGGAACCGAGATCATTTTGTTCCATGATCTGGTATCGCACACCAGTCAAATTAATATTACCAGAGAAATCGCTCATATCCGCGCTTGTAAAGTTCATTGATCCGGTGTTAGAATCTCGGTGCAGTAAATCAAGCGTTCCCGTGCCAGTAAATTTAGCCGATCCGATAGTAATCGTTCGTTCAATGTTGTTACTAACCGTATTTCCAAGAGTTAACTTATGTGTACTAATTTGAACGGTTGTGCCAGAGATACTTCCTGCACTATTACCGCCATAAGAACGTATAGAAGCGTCGGCCGTCAAAATAATATTTCCTGAGGTAATCGACGAGCCACTGTCAAAACGAATCGCACCCGTGTAACCACCATGACTCACCCCATCATCATAACCATCTCCAGCGATATAATAATTATCGTGTGTACCAAGATTGGCATTAGTCACATGATATAATTGAGCTCCATCTGAAGTAACGTAAATATCCCCGTAAGAAGTAAGATTTGTATCTTTAGTGGAGATACGGCCTACCACGGTATAATCATCAGTCTGAGCGTAAAGTGAAGCCCCTATGAAAAAAGAATGCAGGAGCGCAACTAAAAGGAATAGTTTGCCCCCCCCCCGTATTTTAACATTTTTTGACATCTTAACCATATCGAATTCTCCTGTAAAAATTTTGCAAAAATTGTAGCATCATTTTAGATAATGATAAATTATATTATACACAAAAAGAATTTTTATGTCAAACATTTTTTTAGAAAAAATAAAAAAAAAGGAAAAATTTTTAATTTTTTGTGTGTACATAAATGTAAATTTCGTTTTCGTGCATTTTCAAAAATTTTTTATTGTGAGTTTTATTAAAATGAAGGATTTTCACCCCCAGACCTGCTGCCGTCCGAGAAAAATAAAAATCTCGCCCTGTCCGTGGCAGAACAGAAAGAAAAATTTTCCGTGCATCGGAAATATACTCTGCGTCCACATGAAATTTCCATTTTCTGCGGCTCTGAAAACAGCTATTTTCCATAAAACAAAATACCGGGAAAACAGAACTTTATCGTGCATCGGAGATAAAATAAAACACGTCGGGTTCCCCCCCTTTCCAAGTTATTATTTTTTGTTATAATACTGGACATGATGTAGGAAAAAGAGGAAGAAAAACACCTGTTTTCCATACAAAATCTTGCGTGCGTAGCTCAGTTGGTTAGAGCGCCGCCCTGATAAGGCGGAGGTCCCTGGTTCGAGTCCAGGCGCACGCATTTTCATTTTATCCCTGAATTTACGGGATGAAATGATTTCTGTTTCCTTGTTCTTCGCATTTCGTTTCTCTCCCAAAACGGGGGTATACCCCCGTTTTAGACCCGATGCACGATAAAGTTCCCTGCGCATCTGTGGGCAGCATCTGATGAAAGCGGGCCAGTTTAGACCCGATGCACGATAAAGTTCCACTTCTCCGGCGTCTTCGTTTCGTTAAAAATGCCTGTTTCAGAGCCGCAAAAATCGGAAATTGAAACGAGAATCAGTATAGACTTCACACTATTTTTTGTGCCAAAAACTGTAGCGTTCTGTTTTTCTGTTGGAAATCACGAAAACGTTACGCCCCGTTTTTTTTAGGCCGCACTTTCTTTTGATGGGCGCGGGTGACCCTTATCCCATGTATCATGTCAGCCAGCAGCAGTGTCTGGAATTTTGCCAAAAACTGCGTGATAAAGGCTGGAACGTTCAGCTGCCCACCGAGGCGCAGTGGGAATATGCCTGTCGCGCGGGAACCGAAACCCCATTTTTTAAACTTCCGGAGCATATACAGGAAACCTGGTCGTTAGAAGGCGAGCAAAAAGTATCCACTGAAGTCGGATGGAATCAATTAAATTCGAATCAAAAAGTGCAAATGGTCGGCCAAAAACCAGCCAACGCATGGGGATTTTACGACATGCACGGCAACGTATGGGAATGGTGTCTGGATAAATGGAAAGCTTATGATGCCACGTGGAAAATTGATCCCCCCGCCGAAACACAAGGTGACAAAACGGTTTACCGCGGCGGAAGTTATCAAAGTCCATATTATGACTGCCGCAGTGCCAGCCGACACTGTATGCAGCACGACCAACGTGCGCCTGACGTGGGTTTCCGATTCGTCCTGGAAGAGGACAAAACGCCATGACGGAAAAACTCTTTTGCCAGTTTCGCTGTTTTCGCTGAAAAAAAGAAAGGAATCGGAAGCCTCATAACGACAGAGTTCAAAAAAACGTATGCAGAGGATCCGATTCTTCCTGACTTCCCCAGACGTACTGTAAATTCGGGAAGCGTTCCCGAAGAATCGCGGCAAGATTCAGGCAGGCAAAACGTTCACTGGCAAAATGCGTCATGAGAATCAGAGAAACGCCAGAGGCTTTCGCTTCCAGCTGCGTATGGTAATTCGTTTCTCCGGTCAGGAAAAGATCACAGTTTTCACGAACCGCATGACGAAGAAAATCTCCCGCCGCGCCGCATCCGACAGCGATTTTTTGAACTTTTTGCTTTAAATCTCCGACATACTGCACATACGGTAAAGCGAAAAAAGTTTTTACTATTCTCAGGCACGTCTGCAGTGTAATTGGTTCCGGGAAACTTCCGATTCTTCCCGTTCCCACCACAGAATATTCGGCGTGGGAGCCGGGAACGGAATGCTGGTACTCTTCCGTCTGTTTTTTCATTTCACAGGGCAGCAGAGAAGTAATCCCCGTCAGGCGCAGGCCTTCTGCGATCTGCTGATTAATGCCTCGTGAGGCGGAGTCAAAAGAAGTGTGCGGAGAATAAAGCGCGATGTCCGCACGAATCAGTTCCCGAAGGATGCGTCCGACGGAATTTTCAGAAGTAATCTGAGAAACAGGGCGAAACGGCATGGGATGATGGGAAATGATCATGTCTGCTTTTTCGCGGACAGCTTCCCCGACGGTCTCCGGCGTGAGAGTAAGACAGGTCATTAAACGCTGAATTTCCTCTGCAGGATCTCCCAATAATAAACCCGTATTATCCCACGATTCACTTAAGGCCGGCGGAGCAAATTCCCGCATAAAATCACATATATCTGAAACGCGCATCTTATCTTTTCCTAATGATGGTTCCACACTCTAAATTCACATTCTGTGCGGCTCTGAACGCAGGCATTTTCAGCGAAGAAAAATGCCAGGGAAGCGGAATTTTATAGTGTATCGGATATAAAACGATTAAAAATCATCTCGAAAGTCAACAAAATGTCCGGCCACCGCCGCGGCCGCCGCCATTTCAGGAGAAACCAGATGGGTACGCCCTAATTTTCCTTGACGACCTTCAAAATTCCGATTACTCGTGGAAGCAGCTCGCTGATAAGGTTTCAGCCGATCTGGATTCATCGCCAGACACATGCTGCATCCAGCCTCTCGCCATGAAAAACCTGCTTCCTTAAAAATTTTGTCCAGTCCTTCTCTTTCCGCCTGCCGCTTCACCAGACCAGAGCCAGGTACGACAATCGCCGTCACATGATCCGCTACTTTTCTGCCCTTCAGTACACTGGCCGCGGCCCGTAAATCTTCGATTCGCCCATTCGTGCACGAACCAATAAAAACATAATCCACCGAAATGGACGTAATCGGTTCTCCCCCCTTAAATCCCATATACTCCAGTGCTGCGCGACACGATTTCCTCTGCGTTTCATCCAAAAACTCTTCCGCAATCGGAATCCGCTGATCCACCGCGACCACCTGCCCGGGATTCGTTCCCCACGTAACCTGCGGCTGAATGTTTAACGCGTCAAAAATTTCGACACGATCATACGCCGCGCCTTCATCCGTGGCAAGCTGCCTCCAGCGAGTTACCACCGCTTTAAGATCCGGAACGACAGGAACATATGGCCGATTCAAAAGATACCGAAATGTTTTTACATCCGGAGCTACCATTCCTGCCCGGGCACCCGCTTCGATCGACATATTACATAACGTCATTCGGGATTCCATACTCAACTCGCGAATCACAGGCCCCGTATACTCGATACAATATCCCGTTCCCCCGCTGACGCCAATTTTCCCGATAATATACAAAATAAGATCTTTCGCGGTAACTCCCGGCAAAAGTGCTCCGATAACTCGGATTTCCATGGTTTTCGGCTTATACTGTAAAAGTGTTTGCGTGGCCAAAACATGCTCGACTTCACTCGTGCCGATTCCGAAAGCCAGTGCGCCAAAAGCACCGTGTGTGGCCGTGTGACTGTCTCCACAGACGATCGTCATTCCAGGCTGCGTCAGTCCCTGTTCTGGCCCCACGACATGACATATCCCCTGACGAATATCGTTAACATCAAAATAAGTAATCCCAAAATCTTGCGCGTTTTGCCGTAATGTATCGATCTGCTTCTTCGAAACTTCATCCAAAATGGGCAACGAACGATCCGTCGTGGGCACATTATGGTCGGCCACCGCAAAAGTTTTTTCAGGACACCGAACTTTCCGCCCCGCAAGTCGCAGTCCCTCAAAAGCCTGTGGACTGGTCACCTCATGTAAAAGATGAAGGTCTATATATATTAACGACTGCTTCCCTTCCTCTTCATATACGACATGATTTTTCCAAATTTTTTCGAACATCGTCATCGGCCGAGAAGACAATGATTTTTTTACTGATTTCATATTTAACACGTCCTAAATAAATGATGAAAAGATGGATTCACAAAAAACATACTTTTCTAATTTTAAACGTTTCAGCGGATTCTGCAAGAGGGGCAGTAACGATATATGTAACCATATTTATTTTACACCTCTGGGAAAGACCGGATCCGATATTCGAGCAGGGCAGGGCGAGAGAAAAAATCAGCATTTAAAAATTTTCTCCCACACCACACCGTACGTTCTTCACCTCTTTTTCATTTTCCTCAGCGGAGCCGTGGACGAAGGACGAAATCCGTAATCCCGAAAAGAAAGAGGACCAGTTTTCCGCTTTCACAAAACGTCACCGTCTGTTGACGCGCAGTGCCCGCCTGTAAATCGTATGAACGCCGGACGAAAAGCCTCCGCTGCTTCCGAGCGTAAAAATATCCGAAGATTTCCCGTCACGCACGGAAAAATATACTGATTCCACTTTAAATTTCCGTTTTGTACGGCTCTGAATGCAGGCATTTTCAGCAAAGCAAAATGCCTGTGAATCGGAATTTTATAGTGCATCGGGTTTAAAAGAACATCCAGCCACACGTGAGGACGGGAAAAATAGAACGTCCCACCGTCGGACGTAAAGACACTTTTGACGGACATGGAGACGAGAAAAACAGAATATCCGTCGGAACGTCTTTTATTTCCGGAACTGCGGACTTCGTCCTTCGTCCACGGATCCCCCAAAAAAATCGAGAAATAAATGAGAGGAGGGATTTCGGCGGTGGAGAGTGTGTGGGAAGAGATGAAGTCATTTTTTTTGATGTTTTTCCCGTAATTCGATGAAGCGGCGATGAAACTCTTCTTGGAACGTGCCGTCATACTGTTTTAGTTCACGCTCTATTTTTTGCAAAAGCCGTTCGGATTCATCAAGACGTCCGTCTCGAACGGCCAATTCCAGTCGCTGAAATTGTAACTGAAGCAGGGATTCCAGCACCGCTTGCGAAACTTCTGGATTATGGAAAAGAATTTCCAGCATTCCGATCAGACGCTCCATTTCCCGACGCGCTTCGGTCTCCTGCCCGGTTTTTCGGAGAATGAAAAGGTACCGCTGGCGGAAACGTACTACGGAAGAAACGACTTTTGGCGTGTTGGGGAATCGGCCAAGAAGGTGGTCCGACATTCTCAGCGCGACGGCCAGCGCCTCTTCATCTCGGCTGCGTATTCGCTGGGAATAATACAGTTTCCTTTCCATGCTGTCGACCAGCGCCAAGCCATATTCCGGACGTTCTGGAAATTCCTCGGCCAATTCATTCAGCAGCACGATCGCGTTCGGTTCCACTCCGGCAATACGCGTGGAACGAAATAACCGAGGATGAACCGCGAGAATGGAGGCGAAGTGAAAACGGTATTCAGGATTTTTGGGATCCGTGTGCAGCAGAGACTGAATCATCTGAAAAGCTCTGATTAAATCAGGATTCGTGGACAAGTTTTCCCGTGTGTCAGAATCGTGAAAGTCAGAAATATCGGCCGCGTCGGCGAGAATTTCCAGCGCGCGCACCGCCTCTAAACGTTCGGCGGGATTTTTCGAGTCGGCGAACTTCTCAACAACTTTCCGGGAAAGGAGATCCGCCTCCGTTACTTTTCCCTGCTGTCGCAGTGCATAAGAAAGTTGGTTCAGAAAAAACGCATCGTCGTGTCGGGCAGAGAGTTCTCGAAAAACGGTCTCTGCCAGTCTGTAATCTCCGGCGCGCAGGGCGTACGTTCCGATGATGTTATTCGCATGGAGGATCTGTGAATCGGGTAAGTTTCGCTGCTGCGCGATATTCTGATAATAAGGCATTAATGTGGCCAGAAGACGGGTTCCGCTGTGGGAAGGAATCTGCGTTTCGACGTGCTGGAAAATATTCGTCAGCGTGGCGTCCGCGACGGAAGCATTTTCTTCTGCTAATTTTAGCGCCGACGAGGTACGGGCCAGTCCCACGATGAGCGCGACGATAAACGCCAGAGCGCAGAACAGAGATGCAAAACTCAGGGCGGCCACGGCAGGTTTCCTGCGCATCCAGAGCACCAGACGCCGCATGGGAGAAACGGTCGTGGCATGAATCGGCTCATGGTTCAGAAAACGCCGCAAATCTTCCGCGAGATCCTCCATGCTTGCGTAACGATCTTCGGGACGCGTCTGAATGCATTTATGGATGATCGCCGCGAAGTCTGGTTCACTGCATTTTAGTGGTGGAATGCGCCCCTGACGAATGCATGACAGCAGCGTCTGGGGAGACTCTTCACAAAGAAATGGGGTTCCTGCGATAAGTTCGTAAAGGGTCACTCCCAGGGAATATTGATCCGAGGAAAATGAGTTTATCCCCTGGCATATTCGTTCCGGTGCCATATAACGTGGTGTCCCACTCTGGGAGCCGACGTTTTCTTTCATTTCATTTTTTTCGGAAAGGACGCAGGCGATTCCGAAATCACTGACGTGCAGTTCACGCTGTGCGTCGAGAAGAAGATTCGCAGGTTTAATATCCCGATGCATGACCTTACATCGGTGCGCGTAAGCCAAAGCTTCTGCGGCCTGAAGCCCCACGGCGGCCACGTCGCGCGGATTATCGAACGTGCACTGATTCAGGCCTCTGCCGTCAATCAGTTCCATGGCGTAATAGCAGAATCCAGCGTCGCTGCCCGCGCTAAAGATTTTCACGATATTCGGGTGATGCAGCATGGCGATGACGCGCGCTTCCTGCTCAAACTGCTTTCTTTGCCGTGCGTCAGAAACCAGGCGCGGAGAGAGTAATTTGACGGCCACCTTTCGGTTTAAGGAACGCTGTATGGCCTCATAAACCACACCCATTCCGCCGTGACCGATTTTCTTCAGAAGATGGTAATCCGTGTTGGGCAGATCCGTCGGTGCGGGACATTCCGCGTCCGAATCATTTAAAAACGCGTCAAAATCTGCCGGACTGGTAAACCCAGCAGGTGGTTTCATTCCCCGTTCACGGAGTTTTTGATTTCCCCAGCCTTCCATTTCCAGCATCAGGGGAAGAAGTTCCCGGAGTGATTTTTCCTCGTTAGGATACCGGGCAATAAAACTCTCCACATCCGTCATTTTACCGTGACGGCACTCTTCCAGAAATAACTCAATTAACTCTTCCAGAGCAGGGGTATCGTTCATAGTCGAAACTCAGATAATTCGGTCAATTTATTTTTCAGACGCTGTAAAGCCCGCACGTAACGGATGCTGGCGGTTTTTGGCTCGATTTCCAGCACTTCGGCGCATTCTTGATTCGACATACCGTCAAAATGTCGCAGCGTTAAAATCTGTCGATCATTTTCCGGAAGAGCTTCCAAAACATTCCTGAGTAATGCGTGCCGATCTTCTCGGACCAGCCTGGAAAGGGGAGACGTAATCGACTCGGCGAACTGTTCCCAATAAACCTCAGCGGAGGTGGAACCTGCCTCCGGGGGGCTAAAATCACGTTCTTTATATGCGTCTCTTTTTTTGCTCTGTAAATGTTTGCGTTCGTGGTCCGTGATCGTTTGAAGCAGAATCGTGCGCAGTTTAATGTAAACGGGTATTTCCGGGCAGTTCAGAAAAAATTCTTTCCGTTTACACGCCGCCATGAGTGCGTCCTGCACCACATCCTCCACGGAAAAACGCCGACGGAGCATCGGATGAAGATTCCTCGCCGCCAGAATCATCAGCCTGTCCTGGTACTTCCAAAAATCGTTGCTCCAAAGGTTTTCCGCCTCTTCTTTGGGGTCTGGCATTTTACCACCTGTTTTCTTGTTTTTACTTTATCTTATAGTGTGGTTTTATACCCGATGCACCATAAATTTTCACGTCCTGAGCATTTTCAGCGAAGCAAAAATATCGGCCTGCCTATCGGCGAACAGAGAATGCGGAAATTTATTGTGCGTATAATTATTTCGTATTATAGCATTTTCTTGCCCGCTGTTCAAGTACACAAAAAATCACCCCGGGAAATATTCCCAAAGTGATTTTTTATATAAGGAATGAAAATTTATTTCCGTGAAGAGCTTTTCTTCTCACCATTTACCTTACCATTTTTCATTCGATTTTTCATACCACTTTTCATGCCGCTTTTCGCACCATTTTTCAAGCCACTTTTCATGCC
>JAUNBR010000050.1 GCA_030527015.1 Planctomycetia bacterium | reverse complement strand
AAGCAAAAAAGCCGGTGAAGCTAAATTTTATAATGTATCGGGTATAAATTTCCGTTTTATGCAGTTCTGAAAGGCGGCTTTTCAGAAAACGAAAATGCCCGAGAAAACGGGATTTTTATAGTGCATCAGGTATAACATACGTTCCGTTTCTGTATTCTGTGTTCCTCACAGTATTTTTCTTTTCGTTTTACCGAATAAACATCAAAAAACCTAAAAAACCTAAAACGATCACGGTGCCGATAATGGTAATAAGCACTCTGCTGGTATGCACATCCGAAACTTCTTCATTTTCCAGTACACGTAAAATACCATCTTCAAAAACATGTCCACAGTCATGACATTTCTTCAAAAAACGAGGATAAATCAGTTCACTGCATTCAGGGCACATTACCATTAATGGATACATTTCCTGGTCATCAGAAATATATTTCGGCATTTCATCCAGAGGGTCCACCAGCTTCAGACTGGTATGCATGCTTCCACAACTTTTTTCTTGCCTCTCAGATTCCCCGTCTGACTGACTGCCATGATGACAGGTGCATTCTTTCGTGGAATGCTCTTCTTCACCGCAGCATTCTTCCGGCTCCGTTTCAGAAGATGACTTTCCCCCCTCCCATGTGTTATCATTCTCAGATTTTTCCGTGTTTTGATTCGTCGGAACATCTGCTTTTATATCACCGGAAAAATTTTCCTTGTTCCGACATTCTCCTGCATTACACTCAGTCCGTGCAGCCACCGCCTCCGTCTGTAATTTCACACTTTCACCATACGGTACACCGAGTGATGTACCGAGAAATGACTTCACCACCGTACCGTCCCAGTTTTCAGAAGATTCTCTCAGTTCCCCATTTTCCACTTCTCTCTGAAATATTTCCTCCTGTGGTATAACATATTTCAGATCCGCCAAAGGAAAATGATCTCCCAGAGTTTTACAGAACCGACATTCCGCCATACGTTTCGTTCCACACTCTGGGCAGACTGGCCACGGCTTCATTTTCATGAAACATTTCCTTTCTTTTTTCCATTAAAAGTTTCTTTTTTTTCTGCTTTTATTCCCGATACACTATAAAATTCCGCTTCTCCGACATTTTTTCTTCACTGAAAATACCGGCTTTCAGAACCGCATTTAAGATGGAAGCAGAGGTACATTTCGCCAAAACACCTGTTTTATGACCTGTAAAAATGGAAATTTAACATGAAATTCGTGTGTACTCATGACATATTCCGTTTCATAAATACACACTGACATAAAACCACATTTATCAGGGTTCCTCCTCCGGCAGTACGATCGCCGGGACTTTCGGCGGATTTACTTTCGGTGGCGATAATGGCGTTTCTTCTTGCCGAGGAATCGTCTGAAGTGTCTGTGAATCAATTAACATATATCCCGCCCAAAATGCTGGATACGTTCCCCGAACGGAATTTTCGTCTTTTGTTGCACCGGTTATCCTCGTTTCCCTGTCCAGTGAAATATTCGTCGACGCGAGTTTTAAAACAGCGTAACGCCATGCAGCAGACGCGTTCCCATGTTCTGAAAGATGCTTCAAAAAACTGGAAGACAAAAGATACGCAGAGTCACCAGGCATCCGCCAGCGTGAAAGGACCGCCACATCACATCCACTGGCCAAAAGACTCATACTGGTAAGGAAAAGCTCTTCTCCAGGCACCGTAACGACTGCCGGTACTTTTTTGGATGTCCGTGACGCACTACGACTGCTTCTTCCGTACGATTCTCCTCCTGTATGGAATCCCATCATCATGACCACACGTGGTACTCCCCAGGGAAGCGTCATCCAGTCTGCCAGTGTGGAACCTCCCTTTCCCGCATCCACTGACATGGGTGCCACACTAAAAGGCGCACTCTGACTGGTTTTTATGTCGTCAAAAACCACCATCCGTTCAAATAATTTTCCATAAACAGAAGAGACCGCCACATCAGATTTTGGCATCAGACCAGCAAAAGATTTTGTATCAAAAATAGCATACTGACCTGCCTCTTTTTTTAATTCATCAAAAACATTTTCCGTCGGGGCTTCATTTTTCCCCAGCGCGATCGCCGTAAAAGCAGAGCGCGGAAGAGAACTTTTTTTCCATGGAATTCCTAAAGACGCCATGGGCGCATACCGCACCTGAAACTGGGAAATCGTCGGACGTGTGCCAGCTGGCGTCTGAACCTGCAGCATTTCGAAAGGCATATACCACGTGAAATTATCTGGAATAATTACCAGCGATGAAAAATCTGAACGCGAAAAATCTGCCTGAGATCCTTTCGTCAGATCTGCCATCACTCCAGATGCCAATTTCTGCCATTTCGTATCTTTTAATTTGGCCGCTTTTATGGATGTCGTCGGCCCAGTCATACCGATTTCACGTAACATCCCGACGATATTTGTCTGAAAAGACGTCAAATCATTTTCACTCATATTTTTCGCTGATTTATCCGGATTCCTGTCCTGTAAAACCCATGAATCGCACCGCGTTTCATTCAGAAGAAAAACGAATAACCTCTGCCTGGCCGCGTAAAACACAAGCATCGCGCCTCCACGCGGTAACCCCTTCTGTATTTCACTCACCGTCCGGACAGGTGGAAATATAATATCTATTTGTCGCCGGCCAAGAACCATCGCGTATAAAATCTGTTCCTGCTGCCGTGACAGAGAATGAATCCGCTCCAGTGCTTTCGATATTTTCTGAGAATCCTCTTTCCTTACCGGCGGAAGCGTTATGCGCGCAAGCGACATTTTTAACTCACGAATTTCTTTAGACATCACATCATATGCTTTATATTCCGCCAGAATATCCGCCCTTCGCTGCCGCTGCGCCACCGTTAATTCTCCTTCAGGAAGTTCCAGTAACATTCGCAGCGCATGTAGCCGACCACCAAAATTCTGTGTCCGAAGAAAACGTGCACGACGTGCCATATCCGCAATTTTCAGTGCATCCTCTTTCTTTTCCCAGGAATACGCCACAAAAAACCAATTTTCCCAGGAAATCGGACGATACGTCAGAAGCATCACCAGGGATTCCATCGGCTCCAGGGCCCAGTCACTGGCTGTCGGTTCCCTCAGCAGCTGTTCATAATATTTATTCGCTTTATGTGCCGCCAGATTCGCCGACAATAAATACTGATCCACCATATCCACCTGAAAATTCCACACGGAACCTTTTTGCATAAAACGCATCGCGGACTCTAACGCTTTTCGCGCTTCATTCTGAGAGGATGCAGAAAGATTCAAAAATCCGGCGCAGGCACGCAAATAATTACACCACGCACCCATTTTCCCTTCCCGCATGGTACGTTTTCCCATACTCTTCTCCGCCTCTAGGATATATTCCAGCGCAGTGTTTACCTGTTTTTCTTTAATTAATTTATCCGCCAAAACCAGAAGCATCGCCGTGCGCATTACCCACAGTTTCTTCTGCCGTGCCCAGGCTTCTGCTTTCACGATCTGTGGACACGACTGAACTTTATTCGAATGATAATATGCATTTCCCAGACCGGTCAGCGCTTCTCGCATCGCGTCCACATCATCAAAATAATAAGCCACGGTCGCCGCTTCCAGATACAGTTCCATCGCCTTCTGATAATTTGACGTCCGTAAATGGGTTTTTCCCATCTCGATATACACAATCGGCGTTAAGGTATGCTCCCCGTTACTGATCAGTGCGCCACGGCGCAGCGCATCGGTTCCCTCTTTTTCTCGGCCTGCGCTTAATAAGGTCAGCCCATACTGAATATCCACCCACCCCTGCATCCAGCTGCCCATCATGGCCTGCCTCTGCCGCGGTAAAACCGACAATAATAATTTATTCAGTTCGTCATCTTCCGACAAAACTCCCAGTAACTCCGTCCGACGACGTATCGAAATCGCCAGACATCTCATAATTTCTCCAGCATTAATGGAGTGTAAACTCGCCGGCATCAGCATTCCGGAATCCGGCCTCTGAATTCCCGCATTTACATCCCCAAACTGTATACTTACCTTCTCCGGAATACTGGTCACCACCCTGCCCGGTTTATGTTCCCCCCACGGTGGTGGAGTTCTCATCGGATTCTTCCCCGTCTTCGGCGTGTCCACGATTCTCTCCAGCCAGTTCGGATACTGCAGATAAATCCGTACCGCCGTATTATACTGCTGTAACGCAGCGGAGTACTCGCCCATCTGATAATAGGATTCTCCCAAAATCGCAGCCGCGCAGACCGAGTCGATCCACCTGTCCGTACCAATTTTTAAGCCACCCTCTTTACTCAGTGTTCGAATCGCGTCACCATATTCTCCCGTTATGTACTGACGTAATCCCAGCCAGTAACCACGGCCAGGATATGGCCCAGACTGTGCCTGAACAATCGTTCCGTACAATAAACATATACAAAAACAGACTCCAAATACTGTACGTCGTTTCATCATACGCTCCTTTTCTTTGGGAGTTTTTTCGCGAACATTATTTCTGTACTTTTTCGTCAAGACAGGTAAATCGCGCTTCGAATAACACAAAATATAAAAAAACAGTTTTCAACAAAAATTTTTATGATTTTTATATTTAAAATATACTTTACATATACTTCTTAGCTTTTTCATGAAGTTTCACGGGCAAAAAAACAAAATTTTATACCCGATACATTATAAATTTCCGCCTCCTGTGCACATTCTCTTTCACGAAAATGCCAGTTTATCTCCGTGGCCACATGCTTCACCTACACAAAATGAAATTTTAACGTAAAATCTAAAACACTAAAAAATACGAAATTTCATTATGGTGAAAAAAGTGGTTTAAATGATTTTTACATTAAATTTCATCAGTATGTTACGAGAAAAATTTTTTTCTGCGAGGTATACTAGTGGTTTTCTTTTCAATTTCTTTTTGTACGGCTCTAAATGCAGTATTTTCACAAAGTATATACTGGAGTCACTTTAAATTTCCGTTTCATGCGCTCTAAAAGCAGGATATTTTCGGCCAAGCGACTGCCGAGGAAGCGGAATTTTATAGTGTATCGTGTATAAAAATGCCGGAGAAGTGAAATTTATAGGATGTGAGCTTAAAAAATCTAAAAATTTAGTTTTTTAAAGTCGAAAACTTCTTATTTTATATATTTTACATAAAACATCATAAAATTTCAATTTTTCTGTACGTCCTGCCCACATAAAAACGTTACATTTATGCTGGAAACCCCACCCGCTGGCAGACGGGCACAAAAATTTAGGAATACTCCGATATAACATATCGCGGAGATATATTATAATCATACTCTGAATGAAAGAAATTTACCACCCCTCCTTGAAGAATGTGAGAATTTTTGTTAAAATTTTTTTATTGATGATGAAAAGAGAAATTTTACGCATCATCTCGGCCGAGTGGCGGAATGGCAGACGCTCGGGATTTAAAATCCCGTTCCTTCACCGGAGTGCGGGTTCGACTCCCGCCTCGGCTACTTTTTTCCCGTTTTGTGAAATAACGCAAAACGGTTTTTTTTATGCCTTTATACCCGACGCACCATAACTTTCCGCACCTCCAGCATTTTTTGCTTCGCTGAAAATGCCTCTTTTTGTGCAGCATCCCACGCAGAGATTGTGGAAAAACGATATTCTCAGTTCCTGTGGCCACACGAAACCTGAACCTGAACAGGACATATAATTTTTGCGAAAATAGCCTTACGTCATGCTGAATTTTCATAGTTCGTCAAACAAGAAAGTTAATTCTTCGAGATACCGTTTACAGTTTCCTCGGCAAAAACAAGGCATACGGGCAAAAATTGTGAAAAAATCGAAAAAATACGCCCCGGCTTTTTACGTAAACAGAGTGCGGTATCTGCAGATATAATTAGATTAAGAGAATAACGAGCACACTCCGTATCCAGACACACCGGAAAATGAGCGTTTCGCCAAGACCTTCGCCGACTATCAGCTGGTCCGCAGAATGGGCTGGTTTTAACCTTTAAGCTCGCCGTTCAGACGGCATGGCGCGAGGATTTTCTGGCCTCTGACTATCCGCAAAGCAGCTGTCACTCTCGCTCCGAAAGCTCCGGTGTCTGCTCTAAAGGTTGTCGAGAAAGTAAAAATTTATCGTGCATCGGGTGTAAAATTAATAATTTTCGGAAAATATGTTTTTGCCCTTCATCCATTTTTCAGCTCGGTGAAGGTCTTCTGGAGAATCAATTCCCGAGGTAACATAATACCCTGAGGGATAACGAACTTCTTCCATATGAATGGGAATACCATTTTCCAGGAACCGTAACTGTTCCAGCTGTTCCAGCTGTTCATATTCACCAGCGGGCGTCGTGGCAAAAAACTCCAGGGCGGCCACCGAGTAAGCATAAAGCCCGATGTGTCTGCATATCGGACTAAATATTTCTGATTCTTTTTCCGAATCCTTTTTAATGCCAGCGCCAGAAAGTATGTCTTTATCTTTTTCATGCCGACACAAAAAATTTTCAGTAAATTGTCGCAGAGCCTGTTCATTTCGTATGGCAGGAATGATGTTCTTCGAAAACCAGAGAGCTTTTCCTTCTTTATTTATAATAACAGAAGTACCACTGAAGGGAGAAATTTTTTTGGCTTCACGAAAAGCGTCCAGCTCTGACCAGGTAAGACGCACATAAGCAGAGGCCACCTGTGTTTCTGGAAATTTATAAAAAGCCGTCATTAATTTCTCCAAAAAATGTGGAGGACAAAACGGATTGTCTCCCTGCAGATTCAGCACGACATCCGTCATAATTCCTCGGCGCGATAATTGTTGAAGTGCAGACCAGACGCGATCAGAACCAGAACGGCACGTATCTGGCGTTTCGATCACTGGAATGTCGTGTGCATGACAGAATTCCAAAATAGGCGTACTGTCTCCAGACGGGGAATTTCCGTTTTCTGTCGCGACGATCGCTCTACAGTCCTGATGTTTTTCACATACCGCCGCGGCAATTTTCCAGACATGTTCCAGAAGTGGCTGACCACAGAGCTGCGCAAGTGGCTTTCCCGGAAAACGTTTTGATGCCCACCGTGCGGGAATGATAATCGTGGTTTTCATATAAATCTATTTCTGTATTTTAGTGATAAGGAAAATCAGTATGATTCCACTTTAAATTTCCGTTTTGTGCGGTTCTGAAAGCAGGCATTTTCAGCAAAGCAAAATGCCGGAGAAGCGGAAATTTATAGTGTATCGAGTATATAACCGAAAAATAAGAGGAATTTATTTCCCAAGATCCCGTGATCGCTCAGTGGCCGCGTGGACTGCTGCGTACATGGCCGCCCGAACTCCATGACTTTCCAGCTGCTGCAGACCAGCGATCGTCGTACCCGCCGGACTGGTCACTCGATCTTTTAAAACGGCAGGATGTTCCCCTGTATTTAATACCATCTCGGCAGCACCACGTAAAGTCTCCGCGGCCAACTTCAGAGCGATTTCCCGGGGGATACCCTCCCGAACACCGGCATCCGCCAGAGCTTCTATCATAAGAAAAGCGTAAGCCGGACCACTGCCCGAAAGCCCTGTTACGGCATCCATCAGACCTTCATTCACAAGAAAACACCTGCCCACGCTTTTCAAAAGTTTCGTCACCAGTTCCAGATCCGTCTCTGTGACTGCATCCGAAAGGCAGAAAGCCAGAGCGCCCTGCCCTACAAGACAGGGCGTATTCGGCATAACACGAAAAAAACGTCGTGTATTTGGCAGCGCTTTTTCCAGGATCTGTAAACGAGCACCCGCGACGATCGAAATAACACAGTGCGTCGGTTTTATCACCGTGGCCAATTCTTGCAAAACATCCTGTAAAACCTGCGGCTTCACGGCAAGAATGATTATATCACATTCTTCCGCGACCGACCGATTATCCTGCACCGTCTTAATTTCAGTAAGTGCATGAAATCTTTTTCTGGATTCTTCATAAGCATCTGACGCCCGCATTCTTTCCGCTGAAATGCCAGTTTTTTGGAGAAATCCACGTGCTAAAGCCGTGGCCATCTGGCCCGCTCCAATAAAACCGATCTTGGGAAACGAACGTTCCTCCATGGACATGCGATAATGATCCTGCTGAGTCATGATAAAACTCCTGATTCTGAATTTAATTTTATTCCTAATAATATGAAAACCTACATATATTTTATTTCTTTCTTACCATGAATCAAGAGAGGGATACCTGATTTTCTGATTCTGGAAACTCCGATTACTTTCGGCCACTTCTGAAAATTTAACTCTAACGTATATTTTATACACTATAATTTTACGCCATACACGATAAATTTTATTCCGCCGACAGGCCGGCCAGCATGATGTTTCACTGAAAATGCCGGGGAAGCGAAATTTTATAGTGTATCGGGTATAAAATGTTAAATTAAGGGAATATTTTCCGACATTCCCAGCATCCATTCCGAACTGCTTCGCAGAGCACCGCTACGAAAAAGTGGGACTGGAAAAAATCGCGGCGAAAAAATTTTAGGATCCACTTCCGACCGAAACAAGAAATGAAAAAGGGAAGACCACGAAAGCCTTCCCGATTCTTATATCTTGATTCCACTTTAAATTTCCGTTTTGTGCTGCTCTGAAATTTTCAGCAAAGCATGCCGGAGAAGCGGAAATTGATAGTGCATCGAATATAAAACACGAAATACCGTCTGGTTTACTTTTTTACGCGCCGAGCACGGCAATAACCCAGTGCCAGTAAACCGAGAATCATGATTCCCCACGTGGAGGGTTCAGGAACAGCGACATCACCGCCATTAAATTGCACCCATAAGGCTTTTCCTGTCCCCAGTGCATCGGAACCGAAGCTCCAGAGATCGGCACCTCCGGCCAAGATGAAATCATAAATTTCGGCAAATTTTATTTCATCCAGAGTACCCTCGCTATCAACGAGGAAATACAGCGTCTGTCCAAGCAGGGAAGCAGGATTCTTCGACTCAAACACAACCGATGATAAATCATCAAAATTAATCCCGTTGATGACCGTCAGTGCTTTCGAATACTGCTCGTCAGTTCCCAAATTCAGCCACTGATCCAGATTCACATAAAAATCACCGTTTTCCTTCAGATCCATGGCACCGATACGGCCATTTCCGAAAATCGTTCCTTCGACGGAAATCGCACTGGCCAGACTCGCATCCGAAGCGATCTGAAGCTGCGCACCCGAAGCCACAGTGGTCGGGCCGGTATAATCATGTTCTCCCTGAAGAACGACGGTTCCCTCACCGCCAACGGTTAAACCGCCAAGACCGGATAATTTACCAGACCAGGTAATTTTTCTTCCTGCCTCGGGAGCAAAATTCACCACGGCCCCTTTCGTCGTGAAATTCGCGTCCAGACTAGACGACCAGTCCGCGCCGTTCGTTTTCAGCGTGCCGCCGGTAAGATTCAGCGTGTAAAGCCCCGTCGTACTGGAAAATCCACCTTCTCCGAGAGACACTTCACCGCCGCTGAGCGTAAACGTGGCAGTACGTACATGAGTATCCTTATTCATGCCAAGTTCAATACCTGTGGCGGTCACCTTTCCACCGGAAATTTCCATCGTAGCGTTCGCATTATTGGAGGCACGCAATTTACCGCCTATATTCATTTCACCGTCGGAAACGTTAAATGTACTCGTAGCGTTTTCATTCGTAGCCCAATCACCGACAACCACATCGTTCTCCACTGTCATTTCCCCACCGGACATGGAAAAGCTGCCGGGCATGGAAAATCCGACCTCTAATTTCTTGGCCTCCACCGTACCGTCAGAGAGATTCATTGTACCGTTTGCGACACGAATTTCACCACCGACTTTCAGCACGCCGGTTCCGAGTGTACCATCCGCCAATTTCGCGATATTCAAAATACCGGAACGGTCAATCATCAAATTATTGGTCACGTTCATTTCGCCAGCATTCAAATTAAATATTGTCCCGACGGTATTATTCGCGCCCGCACCGATGACAAATGAATTTCCACTATACACATTTCCAGAAGAAATGGTATGAGTAAAATCACCTTTGAAATTCGCGGTGCCGCCCGTCATGTTAAAGATAGCTTCACCGTCACTGTTAGAACCACACCATAAACTGGCAGACGCTTCCGTATTCAGCGTACCTCCTGAAAGATTATAAAAACCAGCTCCATCTCCCCATCCGATGGCAAACTGATTGTTAACCGTTATCTCACCGGCAGAGTGATTTATGGTTCCCGAAGTACCCACACCAAGATACAGCTGACTGGTAGCATTTAGCGTTCCGCCTTCCATGTTCAGCGTGGCCTTCCTCGCCACATCCATTCGACCGCCCACCGTTACCAGTGCCTCTCCAGAAATCGTCATTTCAGATTCATCGCCCGCGTCTACCGGTCCATCTCCCAAAACAAAATTGCCTGTCGAGGAAAGTTTTCCGCCACTTATTGTTATGGTCGCTTTTCCACCACCTGATTTTTTCTGGCCAACTTGGAATCCTGCGGCAGTAAGTTCACCACCCGTTATTTCCAGAGTACCATCGGAATTTCCTTCGCCAATCCAAGCACTTCCGGAAATTTTGACAGTACCATTCGTTAAAACAAGTTTACCAGCACCACCGCTATACGTTCCTAAAGTA
Organism: Planctomycetia bacterium; assembly: GCA_030527015.1. Lineage (GTDB taxonomy): Bacteria > Planctomycetota > Planctomycetia > Pirellulales > Thermoguttaceae > RGIG3701. Next base: position 22,963 of record JAUNBR010000050.1, on the reverse strand, counting down.
AGATCACTCCCTATAGACAACTCACCACCATCCACCGTCACCGTCGCGGGAGCATTCTCCGCGCCGATATACATCGTGCCAGTCGGAGCAAAAGTTCCGCCAGTAAGGATATTCATGTCGCCTGCAAGATTCACAGTTCCAGCGGTTACTTTTGCAGTCTGACCTCCCGCACCGCCGCCGATGGTGAGTGATTTCCCCTGAATGCTATTCGAGCCAAGAGGAAGATCCGTCGTCGTACTTTGGACGAAAAGGTTTTTGTCCGTCAGTGCGTCTGTCGCTCTGGTAGTACCGCCTTCTCCTAAAACCCAGTTATTAGGCGTATTGTATGTATTATCGGTGCCTTCAGGAGACCAATAATAATCGGTACTCACAGAACCACCGGAATACGTCAGAGAATATGCCGTGGCGGACTGGTTCAGCGCCCAGCCGGACGATAAACCAGAAATCGTAGGATTACCGGTAATCGTCGAAGCGGTAAGGAAATTATAAGAATTTCCAGAAATAGGAGTGATCGCCTCGATAAATGAGGCAACATCAATCGTTCCAGCAAGAGTTGCATCCCCGTCAACAGCAACCAGACCCGCAGAAATTAAAAGCGCACCATTCTCGAGAGTATAATTCCCAGAAATGGTAATGCCACCTTTTTCGTTATAACCGGTAAGAAACGTAGTTGAAGCTTGAGTTAAGTTACCTTCGAAATTCGCCGTTTGAAGTTTTCCGCCAGTAAAATTGAAAGTACCGCCGGTATGCCTGAAAGTCGGCGTGTTCAGGGTGCCGCTTTCCATATTAAACGTACCGTTGGTCAAAATAAACTCGTTCGTGGTATTAATCCTCGCGGTGTCCGACAGGGTGAGCGTAGCTTTATTATCTACTTTAAGATTACCATTAGCTTTAGTATCCTCGGTGCCGACATTTACCGTCGCGGTGCCGGAAACTGTCATGCTGGATTCTTTACCTTCGGCCGCTGCCTTAAATCCTAAAGTAATGCCATTCTTCGAATTTAACACACCCCCACTAACATTCACAATTCCCTGCCCGGGGCTACTCGCTGGTCGACCAATTCGGATAGAATCACCTTCATATACTCCGTTAGCATTAAATATACCGCCAGTGATGTTAAGAGTGGCATCCGCATCCGTGTGACCGATATTCACGAAATTAGTACATGACCACGTGCCCCCATCTTCGACTGTCAGCGTACTTGTAAGGGTATAAATACCGGTGCCATTAAATGTGCCGCCCGCGGCGATGGTCACCGGTGCCTCTTGCGTAATACCCGCAGCGGAAACCTCTGCAGTTTCACCTGCCTCACCACCGCCGATGGTAAGCGAAGCACCAAGCACATTACCTCCCATGACTACAGGCGCAGTCGTGGAACGTACGTAAAGCGTTTTTCCGTTAATTGGATCTGTCGCAGGAGTGTCTCCCACATTCCAGTTTCCAGGCGTCTGATAAGTTGTATCGGTAGCGCCCGTCCAAACATAAGCACTAGGAGTCTCGCCGGAATACGTCAGAGAATATGCCGTGTCGGACTGGTTCAGCGCCCAGCCGGACGATAAACCAGAAATCTTAGGAGTGCCGGTAATCGTCGAAGCGGTAAGGAAATTATATGAATTTCCAGAAACAGGATTTTCGATCGCCTCGATAAATGAGGTAAAATCAATCGTTCCATTAAGTGTCGCCGTGCCGCCGATCGTAATACTGTTCACATCGGCACTATGATAATAAGGAGATAACGTCGCGCTACTGTTCAGTGTGAAATTACCCGTGGCATTAAATGTGCCGCCCGTCATGCTTAAAGAAGAATTATCGTCGAAAATTATTGTATCGATGGAAAACTCACCATCACCGCTGACCGTTACTTTCGATGTACCTTTTAATGTAGTGTATGAAGCCCCATTCGCAGCATATTGCGAGGCTTTTATATCCAGCTTTCCGCCAGAAACATTAATTTCTGAAGTATCGCTCAAACTGCTAGAGGACTTCCATACTCCATTACCATCAAACGTTACCGCTCCACCAGAAACATTTAATTTCGAGCTGTCGATAAGGGCGATTGCATTTTTTATATTCGCCGTACCTCCACTGACATTTATTTCGGACTTGTCGGAGAGAGTGACAATATTTGATGTTGTGGTAACATTAAATGTCGTCGGAGTTTCTGTCGCACTTTGGGAAATATTTAATTGTGCACCACCCGAGAGAGATATAGCAGGAGAAATAGACGCCTCGCCACCAGAAATATTGAATGCGGCGTTATTTAGACCCAAATGAGTTCCGTTGAGCGCCAATGTCCCACCCGTCTGAGTGTACTTAGAGGTTTCGACCGTCGTCTCACCTGTTCCTAAATTCAAAGAACTAAAATTAACGGTTCCTCCCTTTACCTGCGTGTCCGTCTGACCTAAATTTAAAGCACCAAAATAATCGTTCTTAATTGTTCCATCAGTTTCAACAATCATACTGGCATTCACATAATCAGAAACACCGTTAGTTATATTAAAAGTACCATTTTGCGCAATCGTAATAGTTTGGCCAGAAACAACAGTATCGGCAGTGAAATAACCGTTAAGCGTCGCCGGATCGTAAACATCCGGACCTACCTGATGGCCGCCAATTTGAATATTTTTCACACCAGAGAAATAACCTGTCTCGTCAGTCGACGAAGTTACTGTCCCCCATAAAATATATGCTTGTTGCGCATTGTTCGGAATGTATTCTTCAGAAGACAAAGAATCCTCTACCCAATTTTTGCTGTTCCAATTCCCTGTCGAATTCTGCGAACTCCAATAATAAGTATGCCCCTGTGCGAGCACTACCGCAGAAGTAAAAAATAGCCAAAAGCTAAAAACGCCGAGATGAAAACATAATCTTCTCATAATATTCTCCTGACCCTAAAGTATTATATACCAGATCACACTATAATTTTCCGCTTCCACGGCATTTTGCTTCACTAAAATGCCTGTTTCAGAACTGCATAAAACGGAAATTTAAAATGGAACCAGTATTACACCTTAAACTTTAAGTTAAATTTTGAGTCATGCGTCGAAAAACACACAAAATAACATTTATAGTACAGATATAAAAACAAGAACAAAAAAACTGAAAAAGAAATTCTAATAAACTAAATTATAATTACAATAAAACTAAATGTCAAATAAAAAACGCAAAAAAATTAAAAAAAAGTGAAAATTCATGTACACAAGATATTTGTACAGCTTTTTTTGAAAAATTTCCTTTTTTGGATCTTCTATTTTCAAAAAATTATTTTAGATTATAATTTTAGAATTACATTTTTTCCTATGAAATTTCCATTTTACGCGTGCTTTATACCGGTTCTCATTAAAAATTTCGTTTTGTGCGGTTCTGAAGGCGGGTATTTTCAGCGAAACAAAAATGGCAGAGAAACGGAATTTTATAGTGCATCGGGTATAAAAATCAAAATTTATGTATGTGAGAAAATCGTACAATGTATTTAAAAACTGAAGATACGATGAAACTTTTTTTCCCGGAACACGTCTAACAAGAAACAGATGATTATTCACAACAGAATTTGAGAAAAAATGAAGCTTCTTTCGGAATCAGAGGACATTCTTCTCATTTTATACCCGATACACTATAAATTTCCACTTCTCCGGCATTTTGTTTTCGCTGAAAATACCTGCCTTCAGAACCGCACAAAAAGGAAATTTAAAGTGGAACCAGTATACCCTGCGGTCGGCAGGTTCCGTTTATGTACGTATTCGAATTTAGGAGAAAAAAATGAAAAAAAATAAGTTTTTGAAATTTTGGACAGCTTTTCTGCTTATGGCGATTTTGGGAGGGACAGTCCTGGCATCAGAACCAGCATCGGCTGAAGCGAGCGCGATTTCCGCTGAAAAAAAACAGGAAGCAAAAGAAAAACCTTTAGTAGAAGTGGTTTTTGTGCTGGATTCGACGGGGTCCATGAGCGGATTAATCGAAGGAGCAAAACAAAAAATCTGGTCGATCGCAAATAAAATGATTCTCCAGGAACCACAGCCTGAAGTGAAAATGGGACTTTTGACTTATCGTGATCGGGGAGATGAATACGTTACCAAAATGTATGATTTATCGGAAGATATCGACGCGATTTATGGTTATCTTCAGGAAATTAAAGCAGAAGGAGGCGGTGACACGCCAGAATCTGTGAATCAGGCACTGGAAGAGGCAAGCAAAATGTCGTGGACGGCCAAAGAAAAGAATGTTTATCGAGTGATTTTTCTTGTCGGAGACGCCCCGCCCCATATGGATTATCCGGATGACATAAAATACCAAGAGATATGTAAAAAAACTCTCGAAAATAATATTATCATAAACACGATTCAGTGCGGTAATATACATTCCTGCACCTCTGCGTGGAAAGAAATCGCGAAACTGGCAGAAGGTGAGTTCTCACAAATTTCACAAGATGGAAATATGAAAATGACCGCTTCTCCGTATGATGCGGAAATCGAAAAGTTAACGATGGAACTGAACGCGACTGTGATTCCGTATGGAAGCATGAGGCAGCAGGCAGAAGTACAAGAAAAACTTCGGAAAACAGAAAAAATGTCAGCTTCTGTAAAAGCAGATCGGGCAGTATTTAACGCACATTCTCAGGCAGTCGCGATCCAGGGAAGAGGAGATCTTTTGGCCGATATGAGCGAAAATTCCACACTTTTAGAAAAAGCGGAAGATTTACCGGAAGATTTACAAAAAATGTCTCTGGAAGAACGTAAAAAATACGTCGAAGCGCAAAATACAAAACGGAAAGAAATAAACGCAAAAATCGTAGAACTTACAAAACAGCGTACGCAGTGGCTGACCACGGAAGAAAAAAAGAAACGCTCGGAAATCGAGAAATACAGACGTGAAAAGGTGGTGATGAAGGCGAATGAGATGAACAGTGAAGAATCTTTCGATGAAAAAGTTTCAGAGATAATTCGTCAGCAGATGAATCAAAAGTTAAAAAAATAAGAAATTTTGCATCCCATCCGACTTTTGAAATATCTCGTAAATTTATACTGGTTCCAATTTAAAATTTTGTTTTGTGCGGCTCTAAAAGCAGGCATTTTCAGCGAAGTAAAAATGCTGGGGAAGCGGAATTTTATAATGTATCGGGTATATAATATATTACACGGAAGTTTTCGTTTCCCGGCACTTCAAAATGTATTTCCGTTATTTTCAATAAAATTTTTACATATCCATATTATTATATATGACAGTCGACCGATCCACGAGCCGAATTCAGACGATGTTTGGGGAAATTGCGCCCCGATATGATTTTTTGAACCACACACTGTCCTGTGGAATCGACACCCACTGGCGGCAGCGAGTGGTAAAAATACTTTCGCCGCCGGCAGATGCGAAAATTTTGGATGTCTGCACCGGTACAGGAGATCTCGCGCTGGCGTTTTGGCGGAAATATACCGTGGAAGTCACGGGTGTGGACTTTTGTGAAGAAATGCTCGAAATCGGCCGAAAAAAAATCGCAAAACGCGGCGCGGAAGATAAAATCCATTTAAGTTTCGCGGATGCGACGGAACTTCCATTTCAGGAAAATACTTTTGATTTCGTTACCGTGGCATTCGGCCTTCGGAATACCCAAGATTATCAGAAAAGTTTATCGGAAATGGTGAGGGTGTGCCGACGCGGCGGGAAAGTGGCCATACTGGAGTTTTCCACGCCGCGGAGATTTCCTGTACGTCAGTTTTATCAGTTTTATTTTAAGTATATTTTGCCGCGCATCGGACAGATGGTGGCAAAAAATCATTTTGACGCATATCATTATTTACCCGCCAGCGTGGGAGAGTTTCCTCAGGGAGAAAAGCTGACGGAACTTATGGAAAACGCTGGACTAAAAGACGTGGAATTTCGACTTTTCACCATGGGAATCGCCACGTTATACCTCGGTATAAAAGAATAATTCTGGATGAACCGGATTCTGTACCTGATGCACTATAAATTTTCGCTGTACCGGTATTTTTTCTTCCTGAAAATGCCTGGTTTTAGAGCCGATGCACCTATAAATTTCCACTTCCTCGGCATTTTGCTTCGCTGAAAATGCCTGCTTTCAGAACCGCACAAAATGGAATATTTTAAAGTAAAACCCGTCTGATCATACTCTTTTTCAAAAAAATTTCATATTTTATCTTGTCACGGGTTTAAAAAAGGTGAAATTTTGGTAAAATGGAAAAATAATGTAAAAGAATATTATATCTGATACACCTATAAATTTCCGCTTCTCCTGTATTTTTACTTCGCTGAAAATGTCTGCTTTTAGAGCCGCACAAAACGGGACTTTAAAGGAGAGCGAGGATTCTGTGTATCAGATATAAAAGGTCGAGCGATATAATAATATATCGGAGATATATCAAGAAATTATGATGAGAGAATGAATATATGTCCATGATAGAAGAAGACGATCTTTTTAAGGACAGTACCATGTCTTTTGGAGATCACCTGGAAGAATTACGCGGGTGCCTGTACCGATCATTTTACGGCCTGTTGGTGGGGTTTCTTATCGGACTGTGTTTTGGAGGAATGGTCATTAAGATCATTCAGACGCCCTTAACAGAAGCCTTAACGAAGTATTATAAAACGCGTTCAAAAGATCAGATTCAGGGACATCTGGATGAATTTTATAAGCGCGGATACGGAAAAGATGTCGCGCTGCTTCCCTCACAGCGTGGGCTGATACAGGAAAAACTGGTGATAAATCCAGAGGAACTGGCCGTTTTACTGGGTCTGGATCCGGCCACCCTTCCTCAGGCGCAGCCATTTTCGCCGAATCCCACACCGTTAGAGAATATTTCAGACGAGACATCTTGGCATCTGGCGGACTATTTTTCTTTTAAGAAATGGGGAGAATGGTGGAATTCTGGGAATACGCCGTGGAATTCGCTGGAGGGTATTAACGAAAATGTGGAGGAAACGGTTTTAGAAGAAAATAGAAACGCAGCGAAAAAATCAGTAAAAGAACAGACACCGTTAGTGGAGATTTATGCTTGGCGAGCGGTCTCGGAAGATCCGCGTGTGCAGACGAAAGGTCTTACGGCCCAGGAACCATTTATGATTTATCTAAAAGCATCCCTGCTGGTGGGAGTTTTAATCGCCAGTCCATGGATATTTTGGCAAATATGGAGTTTTATCGCTGCCGGACTTTATCCTCATGAAAAAAAATATGTTCACATTTTTTTGCCTTTCAGCCTGGCGTTATTTTTAGGTGGTGCTGCGCTGGCGTTTTTCTTTGTTTTTCAGCCTGTGCTGGAATTTTTATTCCAGTTTAATGACTGGATGGGTATCGCGCCAGAACCACGTATTTCAGACTGGCTCGGCTTTTTCCTCATTCTTCCGATCGGTTTCGGAATTAGTTTCCAGCTGCCTCTGGTGATGCTTTTCCTGGAGCGAATCGGTATCATGAGTACACAATTATACGCCTCTCACTGGCGAGTCGCTATTTTAATTATTTTCGTAATTTCCATGTTTTTAACTCCTGCGGATCCTACAAGTTTAATTCTTATGGCAGGACCTCTTTCGATTTTATATATCGGCGGTATATTTTTATGTAAAATTATGCCACGGATTAAAAATCCTTATGTCGACGAAATGTCTTGATCCCGCCTTTTGCTGGGTTTATACCCGAAACACTATAAATTTCCGCTTCCCCGGTATTTTGCTTCACGGAAAGTGAAACCACGAACGAAACTTAATTTTAACGTGGAACCAGTAATATTTACTGCCTGGCACATTAAACAATTATTCCTTCACCAGACTATTTTTTCAGAAAAAAATGAAATTTACACGCACATCTTTCTTTTTGTTACCTCTGCGTATTATCGGCTCGATGTATTTTGCCGTCACACTAATTATTCTTTTATCTCTCATCATGGGCTGGGCAACTTTCGTCGATAAAGATTATGGCAGTGATGCATCCATGTTCGCCATCTATTCTTCATGGTGGTTCATTACTCTTTTCTCGTTTTTAGGCCTGAGTGTAATCGCCAGCACGATTTTACGTTTTCCATGGAAAAAATACCAGATCGGATTTTTAGTCACTCACCTGGGAATCATCATTCTGCTTGCGGGATGCAGCCTGACGCTTTTACGCGGAAAATCCGCCATGCTGGGAATATGGGAGGGACACCATAATCATATCGCCGTTTCGGATAACAGTATTCTGGTTTTACAGATTTTTAATGATAATCCTGAAAATTCTTTTCAGAAAGATCTGGCGAATTATAATTCTGGAAATTTTTTTAATGCAGATAAAACTTACCAGCAGGTAAAACATTCTTATTATATTCATTTTGAACCGGGGCCCTTTACTTGGGATTTTTATAAAGACGCTCCGATTTTTTCATTTTCGAAAGGCGATAAATTACCTTTTTTTCCATGGAACATGGCCACCAGTGATCGTCACCATCCTATTTTATTTCAGCGTAATGGAATTCAGTTAGAAATTTTGGATTACCGTAATTGTGCTGTTAAAAAACCGCTGGCCTCTGGACCGGAAATTATATTTTACAGTAAGAAGAATCCTGAAAATCCAGAAATTTATGAGCTTACTTCTCAGCAGAGACATTTTACCGGAAATGGAGTTTTGCTTTTTTATCATGAAGCGCGTTCTGAGGAAGAGGTAAATGCTTTTCGGTCCTGTACGCCTGACCTGTCTGAGATGAAAGAGAATGAAAATATTTTACTGACGCTTTTTGTAGAAGGTACTCCATTTTCTTTTTCCGCAGAAAGCCTTCCGGAAGGTAAGCCTCGCCCGCTGGAAGGCACTTCGTGGACAGTCACCCTGCGCAGAAGAGACCCCTCTTTTGGTTTAATGCAGCTGGATTTTCAAAATAAAGAAGGACATGTCGTCCCGTTAAATATTACCCCTCATGTACCGGGAATGAATCAGCACTCGGCCGAAAACAGAATTTTTGCTTGGAGCTGGGCAAGAAACTTACCAGATGTTTCGCTGGAAAACTTACCTGGCTCCCCAGAAATTAAAAGTATGATGCGGCGTATGCAGATGATGCAAAAATGTCCACAGGTGGAAATTACACGCGCGCCGGACGGAACTTTATACGGCAGATCTTGGCGGTACCCTACAGTCGAACATTTTACGATTTCCCAGGAAACACCGACCCAAATTTTTGGCGAAACACCTCTTGCTGCCAGCCTGATGCTGTCTCCTAAAACCACACCGGATATCGGAAATTACGCGATTATTCCCTCTCCATTAAAAGACATTACGCAAGAAAAAAAGCTGATGGGAATTCAGGCTGTTAAAGTTCGCTTAACGGTGGACGGAAACATTACAGAACGGTGGCTCTGCGGCATGCAAAATAACAGAATCATCCCCCCTGCCCCTCCAGAGCCTGATGAGCTTCTTATCGTCCGTGGGAAAAATCGCTGGGTGGCGCTTACCCTGCGTTATGAGGAAATCATGCTGGGGTTTCGTCTTCATCTGGAACAGTTTCATCGTCGGCTGGATCCTGGCACCTCAGTCGCCGCGCGTTATTCCAGTGACGTAACGTTACTGGACTTACAAGATCCTCAAAAAATACTCCAGAAGAATATTCCCATCATTATTAATCAGCCCGTGGACTTTTATGATCCCGCCGCGAAACATTCCTGGCGTATTTACCAGACGAGTTTTCAGGGGCCTTTTTTGCCCGGTTCACCTCAATTTTCACAGTTCGTTCCTCCCACCTCCCCGCGTGAGCAGCTTTACCTGTCTCAGTTTAACATAAGCTACGATCCAGGACGTGGATTTCTTTACCTGGGCTGCTTCCTTATCATTACAGGAATCGCGATCATGTTTTATATGAAAGCATACTTTTTTGGAAAGTAGTTCACCATGATAAAACATGCAAGAAATATGAAACACAGGCACCGTGCCCGCCAATAAATTTTCGTAACTTTATCATGCACGATGCATTATGAATTTTCGTTTTCCAGCATTTTTACTTTTGCTAAAAATACCTGCTTTAAGAACCACACAAAACAGAAATTAAAAGTGGAAACAGTATAAATTTGAACCAGAGGGATTCACCGTCATCCAAGAAAACGCAAAAACTTCCTGGACGGCGGTATTTTTTGGGGAAAAATTTAGACCGAAAGAATGTCGGAAAAATTGTAGTGACGTGATGGTTTTCCGATTCTTGGTAATCTTTTCCGGCACGGAGAATTTTGTCGGTACGCGCATTCTAAAAAACGCAAAAAATAAAATTTATAAAAATTCGATTTTTTTGTAAAAAATAAAAATTTCGGGGAACTTTTGCCGCCGACTCACGTCAAAACTACGAATTTTTTGTGTTTCATATCCGATGCATTATATATTTCCACTTTCCCTGTCTGCCGACAGTCCGGTTTTTTTTACTTTCGCTGAAAATGTCGGCGTTTTGCGTCGCAGAAAACTGAATTTTTAAGGGGAAGGAGTATTCGTAAAATTACCTGTGGGCTTTTTTGGGCGTGGAAAATGTAAATTTAAGGGAAAATCCTGCTGTATATACTGGTTCCATTTTAAATTTCTGTTTTGTGCGGCTCTGAAAGCAGGCATGGTTCGCCACACCAGAATGGGAACGTGGTAATCGCCTGCGCATGAACGAATGTTAAGCAGGTGTTCAAAATCTTGGTCTACAACTTTTATAGATTCTTTTTTACAGAGTTTGGCCAGGGCACAAAGAATTTTCAGGTAACTTTTTGAATGGGTTTTCTACTACGGATGCCGTTTCTATTTTTAGTAAAAAAAGTCCTTGTGCGGGAGCAGTCATTCCCCCCTGCTGGCGATTTCGCGAAAGTAAGGTCTCTTGAACCCACTCGGGGGGACGGTGCCCACGCCCGACGTCATAAAGTGCACCCGCTAAATTTCGAACCATGTTATATAAAAAACCATCCGCTTCGACTTCCAGGATGATGAATGATTCCTGATGGCCGATCCGAGGGAAAATATCACTGACCGTAATATTTTGTGATGAAAGTTCATCGTTCTTAGAATCATTCGTCCCGCTGCGTCGGACGGAAAAATCAAAAATGGTCCGAATGGAATGTTCTCGTGGTGACCCCTGGTTTTCGAAGGCAGAAAAATCATGCGTTCCCAAGAAATATTTTGCCGCCTGCTGCATCCGAGGAACATTTAGCTCAGAGGTCTGTTTTCCCAGACGCCAGCAGTAATGACGCATGAAGATTTCAGGTTTCGGTCCATCATGCATAAGGTAACGATAACGTTTACGTGTCGTATTTCGAATCGGATGAAAATCCACTGTTTCTTCTGCCGCTTCCAAAACCAAAATGTCTGCGGGGAGATTCGCATTCATCGCCTGGGGAAACGCTGAAATCGGGATTTTGGAGTCTGTCCAGAGAGCGGCTAATTGTCCCAGCGCGTGAACACCGGTATCTGTCCGACTGCTGCCTAATATTTCTGGGAAGTCCGTCCCCGTGATTTTTCTCGCTGCTTCCATGACACATCCCTGTACCGTACGCAGATTGGGCTGAAACTGCCACCCATGAAAATTTGTGCCGTCATATGCGAGTGTAAATCGTATGGTACGCATTCTTTTCCTTTCCCTATTTCAATTTTCCATACTCGGTGTACTGATAAATTTCCACGCTCTTTGTCACAAAAATTTCTTCTCGGTTTTTACAGGATTCTGGTTTTCGTTTAAATTTCTGTTTTTTGCAGCTCTGAACATAAGTATTTTCAGCGAAGTAAAAATGCCAGAGAAGCGGATCTTTATCGTTATATCGGATATAAAATACAATAAATTCATTTTTCCCCCTTTACGATAACCCTATTATAACTAATAATGCTTTTTTCACAATTACTTTTGAAAGGGAAAAAATATGTCTGAAACACTTTCTTCTCGTCCATATGCGGTAATTACAGGAGCATCCAGCGGAATCGGAATGGCTTTCGCACGTCAGTTGGCCGCAAAAGGATGTAATCTGCTGCTGACTGCGCGGCGGAGAAATCGGCTGGAGTCACTAAAAACGGAGCTGGAAGAAAAATATGACATCTCTGCAGAGGTTTTGCCGGCCGACCTTACAAAACTTGACGATATTTTAAAACTGGAAGAAAAAATTAAGGAAATTTCAGAATTATTATATATGATTAATGATGCTGGTTTTATCATAAACGGCAATCATCCTGAAAAAAGCACAGATATGATTATGGTACATAACACCGCCATGTTACGTTTTTGCCAGGCAGCTCTGGTTCCCATGACAAAAAATAATAAGGGGTATATTATAAATGTCGCTTCTTCGGCCGGTTTTCTTGCCGTGGCGACAATCGCTGATTATTGCGCCACAAAATCTTTCATTATTACCTATTCCCGATGTTTACAGTGTGACTGCAGTAAAACGAACATAAAAATTCAGGCATTATGCCCAGGTTTTGTGCGCACTGAAATCTTTAAAACGGCTAGTATGTTAGGAAATCCATATGAGAAATATGTTCTAAATTTCTTTGGCATGCTCCCTGAGCGCGTGGTAAAGAAGTCTCTGAGTCAGATTCATCGCTGTTTTTTTCGTCCTGTAATCTTTATTCCGTCCATATTTTATAAAATTTTAGTCCCTTTCGCAGCATGTTACCTTCTGATGCCATTAAGAAAATTATTAACCGCGGGGCGGATGCGGTAATTATATCCGATACACTATAAATTTCCGTTTCTAGAGTATTTTGTATCGCTGAAAATACTGCTTAAAGAGCCGAAAGAAACGAAAATTTAAAGTGGAACCAGGACATACAAAAAAAGATTTCGTTCAATAAATGAAAAATGTTTTGGTTTTTTGATATTTAAATATAATGCACGATAAAAGTTCACTTTTCCTGCGCATCATGTACATAAAAATACCGCTATGAAAAATACAAGATAAATCTGTCCGAGAGGATAAACGGTACACCGGGTAAAAACGTGGGTCGGTAAACATGTACCAATAAAATCAGGATTTCTCCCCAGGGGGGATTGACGTTTCACCAAAAAAAGATATACTTTATGAGAATTTCATTCATATCGGGTGTTTAGCTCAGTTGGTTAGAGCGCCATGCTCACACCGTGGAGGTCACTGGTTCGAATCCAGTAACACCCATCCCGCGCCTTTTTGCGTTTTTTTGCAAAAAGGCGTTTTTTTATGCTCATGAATCATATTTTAAGGTGTTTTATACCCGATACACTAAAAAATTCCGCTTCTTCGGCATTTTGCTTCGCTGAAAATGCCGGCTTTCAGAACCGTAACTAAACGGAAATTTAAAGTGGAACCAGTATATCGGCTGTTTTCTCTTTTGAGGTTCCGTATGTCTCCTTTTTTGCTTTTTATTCCCGATACATTATAAATTTTTACACAAAATTCCGCTTCTTCGACATTTTTGCTTCAATAAAAATGGATGCTTTCAGAACCGTACTAAACGGAAATTTGAAGTGGAAACTGTATAACGGCCGATTTTGTATGAGCTGGTATATAAAGGCCCCCCCCTCCCGCAGCTGGGGATGGGGTGATAGAATAAAAAAATAATTTACGGAAATTTAAAACAGAACTATTTTTAGTTTAATGAACGCCCCGCGGAAAATGAAAAAATACGCCAGTGGCTTTTGATTTTATACCCGATGCACCATATATATCCGATGCACTATAAATTTTCGCTTTCCCTGCATTTTTGCTTCGCTGAAAATGCCTGCTTTCAGAGCCGCAGGAAATGGAAATTTAAAGTGGAATCAGTATAATTCCACTTTTTCCGGCATTTTTGCTTTACTGAAAATGTTTGTTTTTGGAGCCGCACAAAACAGAAATTTATATTCGATACACTATAAATTTTCGCTTTCCCTTATTCGCGCCAAACGGTTTTTTAATCCCGCGTCGGCCGACAGGCAGGCCGGCATTTTTGCTTCGCTGAAAATGTTTGTTTTTCGGAGCCGTGGAAAATGGAAATTTAAAGTGGAAACAGTATAAACGAGAACCAGAATAGAGAGAAATATATGTCACGTCCTGAACTTAAAGCATATTTTCAAGAGATTTTACAAAAAGAGTTGGTGCCTGCCACGGGATGCACGGAACCGATCGCGATCGCGTATGCTGCCGCGCTGGCCCGGGATTTACTTGGCGGACTGCCGGAAAAAACGGTCGTACAGGTCAGTGGAAATTTGATAAAAAATGTAAAAAGCGTTTACGTGCCTAACACCGACTATCAAAAAGGTATCGCAGCGGCCGCGGCGGTGGGATTTATCGCGGGAGAGGCGTCCCGAGAGCTGGAAGTAATTGCCCGGGTGAGCCAGAAACAGCGTCAGGAAGTGAAAGAATACCTTGCGCGGAACACTATTTCCGTGGAATATTTGGATTCGGACTGCTCTTTCGATTTAATCATTACGGTCAGGTCGGGAAATCACGAAGCGAAAGTTCATATGGTGGATTACCATACGAATATTGTGGAAATGACGAAAGACGGCGCGCCGCAGGAAATCCCCCATCGGACGGCGAAAACCTCCACGTTACCGGTTATTGGCCCCGCGGCAGACCATAAACAAATTCTCGACGAACATGGGACGGAATACGATTTTTCTAGGATTTCGGTTCAGGATATTCTCGATTTTTCCCACCAGACGCCGCTGAACGATTTACGCGCGATATTAAAACAGCAGATCGAATATAATATGGCGATCGTCGAAGCGGGATTAAAAAACCCGTTTGGCGCGAATATTGGCTCAACGATTCTTAAATCATACGGCAGTCAGGATGTTAAAATTCGTGCGCAGGCATACACTGCCGCCGGTTCCGATGCGCGTATGGGAGGCTGTCCTCTGCCTGTGGTGATTAACTCCGGCAGTGGAAATCAGGGACTGACGGTCAGCGTGCCGGTGATTGTTTATGCCCGAGAACTAAAAGCCAGCGACGAAAAACTTTACCGTGCGCTGATCCTTTCGAATCTTTTGGCTATTTATATTAAAAACGGTATGGGACGCCTCAGTGCGTACTGCGGAGTCGTCTCCGCCGCCAGCGGGGCCGGGGCGGGAATCGCTTACCTGCATGGCGGAATGCTGCGCGAAATCGCACACACGGTCGTAAACTCCATCGCCATACTTTCCGGCGTGGTCTGTGACGGTGCGAAATCTTCCTGTGCCGCAAAAATCGCAGCAGCAGTTCATGCCGCAATTCTGGGTTTCCTCATGTTCGAAAACGAAGAAAATGAATTTGTCTGCGGTGAAGGTCTCGTCGCGAAAGGAATTGAAGCCACGCTGAATAATATTATTCGCTTGGGTAAAGATGGAATGAGGGAAACCGATAAAGAAATTATTCGTATCATGATGGAATGATGAAATCAGAAAATATGGGAGTAACGAAAATCATGGATATGGCTGAACTCGGCGCAATAAAAGAATTTATACCCGATACACTAAATTTCTGCCTTCCCGGCATTTTTGCTTCGCTGCCAGCGCAGTCTGGGCAAAAATGCCTGCGTTCAGAACCGCAAAAAACGGAAATTTACAGTGGAACCAGTATAAAAGCGGAAATCTAAAATAGTATGAGTATAAGTAAAAAATTAGCGGGGAATGTGTTCCCATTCAATAAAAGGAATCTGATCATCCATTTCGAGTTCATCGGCTTCCTCCAAGAAGGGGATTTCCTCTAAAATGATCTTTTCTGTGGAATATCGCTGTTCTTTTTCTTTCATTTTCTGTGTTTTGTCCAACTGTTGGCGCATTTCGTTTTCTCGCTGGTGCTGAAGCTCCTGCTGCTGTTTTGCCTGCTGAGGATCCATGAAGAAGGAAACTTCGGAACCAAGTTTCGTTCCAAAAGGTCCATAATTTTCCCAGGCACTGTTCCGAATCGCGTTTTCAGGATCAAATTTTCCTGGCTGGACAGTATGCTGATTCGTGAAAAATGTGGCGTAAAGCCAAACTGTGCGTGCCACGGAACCGTAAACGTTTAAATAATAATAGTTTCCCGTACCGGAAAAACCTGGAATCAGACGCAGAGGTCCACCACCGTTCCAGCCCTGGACCGGACCCGCCAGACCAGGAATATTCGGATAAGTAAAAATTCCGCCGGAACCTGGAAAATTAAGCGTCAGAGGGTTCATTCCAAAAAGTGTACGCGGAAAAATTGAAGGCGGATTATACATACTAT
Source organism: Planctomycetia bacterium (assembly GCA_030527015.1). Classification (GTDB taxonomy): domain Bacteria; phylum Planctomycetota; class Planctomycetia; order Pirellulales; family Thermoguttaceae; genus RGIG3701. The sequence goes on along the minus strand of JAUNBR010000050.1, from coordinate 6,850 downwards.
AATCATCATATGTGCTGGAAAAATTGTTAATTCCAGAATTTCGTGCACTGGTGAGCGTTTTTGTTTCGGTGGTTTTTGTTTCCGATTCGGCATCCAGGGAGATTCCTTGCCGATCGGTCAGCGATTTTTCGTCAGAAAGCGTGGTGGAGGAATCGGAAATTTCAGAAGTCTGTATGACATTTTCGTCACCGGAAAACGAAACTTCCATGAAGGCCTGTAAAGCAGAGGAAGCGCCTTCGGGTACGTCCGCAGCCAAGTCGTGCAGAAGGACGAAATCGGTGGCGGCTTCTTTTTGTATATTTATGGTTAAATTTTCTTTAAAGGAAGCAGAAGCTGGACGTTCAGAGAGAAGACGTTCGGAAAAATTCGGTGTCTGTGCCCGATCATGGAAGGCTCTTTCGTCCAGATTCATTAAAAGCTGATCCACCATCCGGGCATTTTTCTCCAGCATGGAAACACTTATTCGTGCTGGAGGATTTTCAGAGAATTCTGTATCGGGGGTCTGCTGGGTTAAACGCGCTGCGCTTTCTGCGTCTTCGTGAAAAGGGACGGCCGAGGGTAAACTTATCGGATTCATGTATTCACTGGTGTCCGGAATGGGTGTGGAGGTCCCCAGAGGAGTGGCACTAAGCATTTCCCGTAACTCAAGCGTTTCCATACGCAGGGGATGATAACGTTCTCGTTTCTTTTTATCCTGCTGAAGATGAAAAAATTGTGCAAAATTTTGAATTTCTTTTGTTTTATATGTCCTGTGAATATTCATTATTTTTCTCCTTTATGTCCGATATATATAAAATTTCCCAGAGGTATTCATTTCCGGGTTATCTGACAGTAAAATTCCGATTTATTATAAAAAGAAAGTCAAAAAACCAGTGGAAAAATTTATTCAGGAACCATGGCTTGCTTTTTTGGCCGAAAATGTTATAATATGAAAAAGAAATGAAAATTTCGATTTTTATTTCTGTGCAGAGGAAAGTTCTTGATTTTATTTTCGATTTTTGTTTCATGATGTGATAAAAATGGAGATTTCAGTCGAACAAAATCCGAAGAGAGATGAAAATTTCTCGTGCAAGAGATGAAAATCACACTTCAGAAGGGGGCGAAATGGATTCGACCGGGCAATTGAAGTGTGGGTCGCGTGTCGTGGTTGGTCGGAAAGCCACGTAAAAATCCGTCCAAAATTAAATGCCAAATATGATAATAACTTGGTAATGGTCGCCTAAGAAAAGGCTTCCCGCGTTTTCGGATCCCTGACAGATGGAGCCGAAAACCCGTAATAAATATCTGAATCGCGCTGGTTCACTGAAGGTACGGCCAGGGTTAAAAATGTTCCTATCTGGTACGGGTTTTAGCGCGTTGATACGCGAAAATTCGTATGAGATTTAAAATATCGGCTACACACGTAGAAGCTCACAGGGAGATGTCGCGGGACGCGGGTTCGATACCCGCCGCCTCCAATTTTTTTATGTTTTTATGTTTTTTATACCCGATACACTGTAAAATTCCGCTTTCTCGGCATTTTGTTTCACTGAAAATGCTTGCCTTCAGAACCGCACAAAACGGAAATTTAAACGGGAACAGGTATATTAGCAGAAAAAACGTTTTGTGGCGTAAAACGATAAAGCGCATATTCTCGCATTATATTCTTTTTTTAATTTTATTGTGCCTTCTTTTCATCGTGATAAAAATTTCTTCCTGAATTTATCACATTTATCTTTCTGACTTCTATTATTTCTGCTGCCGAAGATGAACATTCATACTGGCTCCATATTAAATTTCCGTTTTGTGCGGCTCTTAAAGCCGGCATTTCAGCGAAGCAAAAATAACGGAGAAGTGGAAATTCACAGTGCATCAGGTATAAGAACATTCTGTACTGTGGAAAAGTCCTGTTTTAGACTCGGAGTCACTAAATTTCCATTTTTGCTGTCAGTCGAAAACAGGCAGTTTTTTTCAGTAAAGTAAAAAATACCGAGAAAGTAAAAATTTACAGCGCATCGGATGGAAATGCACCGGGATGTAAAATCTTGAATGAAAAATTTTGGAAAAAATTTTAAAATAAAGACGGTATATGGACATTTTATGACACAGAGGACTGTTTTTCACGTAAACTTCGATTAAAATAGTTTTGTATATCCGATGCATTATGAATTTTTGTTTCCTCGGCATTTTTGCTTTACTGGTGTTTTGTTTCGTGAAAAATACCTTTCATGGCCGCGCAAAACAAAAATTTTAAGGAAAACCAGGGTATACCTTTTTTGAAAATGCTTGCATTCAAGAAGTGTGCGAAAGAACTTTCGTGTGAAGAACTGACAAGACCCCGAGAGAACAGGTAAGAATGATGACACTCCAAGAAACAAAATTTACCATTCAGTGGAAGCGGATCGAGCAGCTTTCCCAATTATCCACCGGCATGACGGTAAAGGAGCTTATGAAGGAGTGGAAATGTTCCGAGCGCACGGTGCGTCGGCAATTAGAGGTTTTTGAGAACTGTGGTATTTTAAATAAAACGGTGGAAAATCGTCAGACGTTTTATCGTATTATGTTACCGTGGCGAGAGTCCATGTTTACTTTCGACGAAATCATGGCGATGTATATCGGGCGTCGATTTCTTGAACCTCTGAAAGGTACCTTTTTATGGGAAGCGATACAAAAAGCTCTCGGGAAAATGCAGCAAAATTTGAGCCAGGCGAGCATCCAATTCTTTGAGAGTAGCCCTGTACTGGTACTGGCGGCATATGGTAAAGGACGTTATGAAGACTCGGTAAAAATTATTAACGAGCTGAATTCGGCGATCGCAGATCACCGGCAAGTAGAGATTCTTCATAAAAAATTTCAGGCGGTCAGAGCGTCAAAAACACGACTAAATCCTTACGGGATGGCGTACCACGAAGGGTCACTTTATCTTATCGGACACTCATATAAACGTAAAGCTCTCCGGCAGTGGAAAGTGGAACGGATCTCTCGGGTCACGATTTTGGAAAAGTCGTTTTGCTTTCCGAAAAATTTTAACCTGACGGAACATATTTCCGGGGGATTCGGAATGCTGGGAATTTATAAGGAAGACGAAAATTTTCCTGTAAAGCACGTAAAAATACGGTTCCGGGAGTATTTCGCGCGCATCGTGGCGGAAAAACACTGGCACGCCTCACAAAAAATTACGCATGAGCCAGACGGTTCTGTCATTTTAGAAATGGATCTTTCCGAACTTCGGATTTTGAAATACTGGGTCATGGGCTTCGGACAGTACGCGGAAGTTTTGGAGCCGAAAGAATTTCGTGAAATGGTACAGACGGAACTCACATTAACCGCCCAACAGTATTTGTAACCGCTGGATCTGCACAAGATGAAATTTCATTTTCCAATAAATTTTATACCGCTCCACATAAATTTCCACTTCATCGGTATTTTGTTTCGCGGAAAATACTGGCTTTAAGAACCGCATAAAACAGAAATTTAAATGAGAACCCTGTATTGTAGAGAAAGGATTTCCATAATGAAAAATGACACATCGAATCTTGAAGCATCTGAATTCCTGAGCCCTGCAGATGTCGCTGTGCTCTTAAACATTTCCCTGCGCAGCGTTTACAACTTAAAACACCGTCCCGATTTTCCAGCTGCCTTCAAATTAAATCGGATCACTCGTTTTCGTAAATCGGAAATCCTCGACTGGCTGAACGATTGTAGAGAATCCACTCTCAAAAAAAATGAGCCATAATCCCATTCCGTTTCAGGCTGGGCGGCCTCCGCATATTCCGCCGAGAAACGGTACATCAAAATGCGTGGCCTAAAATCCATCCTTCTTTCTCGGTAAGCACGCACCGCCCTCAGGCCGACGAATGCCGGGGGCCGTGTGCTGAAAATCTCTCTTTTCACACCGCCACCGCAGTGACCTGAAAATGGCACAGTCCGAAGTTTCGCAGCATAACGGAAAGTCGTCCCGTTTTTGTACCACCTCGACCACTGTTCCTAATTTGGATGTACTGATCCGCATGAGTGCTCACTCCGATAATGAATTCACCTGATACACCGACGGTCCCTCCCTCCTGAATTAAAAACTCGTCATTCTTTTAATGGTGCTGGCAGTGAAAATTTTCGTCCGATTACTTTTTTCATGATTCGCTCCTTCATTTCTTTACAAAATTCATCATATGGATAAAAAAACTCGGACAGTGCGTTTTTCATATCCGATACACTATAAATATTTCCGCTTCCTCGGCATTTTTGCTTCGCTGAAAATACTGCTTTCCGAGCCGCACTAAACGGAAACTTAAAGTGGAAGCTGCTGAATATTGGAAAAAACAAGGAAATTTCTTGGAAATTTTAACTTTTTGTTAAAAAAAGCTGAAATTTTTCGAAAACGAGAGATTTTTGTCCCTCATTTTATAGAAAATCGTTTCATTTCACCCCCCACTGGAAAAAAGAACTTTTTTTCGTTAAAATAGTGGCATATCGCGCCGTCATGTGGAGGCGGAGGAACGCGACGAGATTAACGTAAGGACAGGGGCTGGATGTAAAATGATGAATTTGGACGATTTGCGACAAGACCCGATTCCGGTACGACGGATGCTGCGGCTCTGGAAAACACGTTTGGCCGACGAGCTAGTGGCGGCCGACTCGACCGGAACGGAAGTGACGGGAAAATCTGCACTGGTGCGAGCTTTAATTCTCCGTCGGCTGCTGCGAAACCAGGTCCTGGCCAGTCGTGAACAGGAACCAAACGTCGGGCTGCTTTTGCCCCCGAGCGTTCCCGCGATGCTTGCGAATGTTTCGCTCACGCTGGATCGTCGCGTCGCGGTGAATCTGAACTACACGGCCAGCCATGATACGCTTAATCACTGCATTTATAAGGCGCGTCTGCAGCACATCATCACCAGCCGAAAGGTCATGGCGCACCTCGATTTTTCGCCCGACTGCGAATTAGTTTATTTGGAAGATTTCGTGCCGAAGATTACGCTCTGGACGAAACTGATCTCTCTTTATCAGGCCAGATTTTGGTCGCTGGAAAAATTATACCGCAAGCTGGAATTAGATCAGATTGACCCGGACGACACGATGGCGATTCTCTTCACCTCCGGCTCGACAGGAACGCCGAAAGGGGTGATGCTTTCCCACCGAAACCTCAGCAGTAACACCGACAGCGCGGCGGACTTTTTTCACCTCACGTCCGACGATCGTCTCTTGTGTGCCCTGCCGTTTTTTCACTCGCTCGGATTCATGGCGACGCTCTGGGCGGATCTGTCGATCGGAATGCGGCCGTTTTATCATTATTCACCGCTGGACTGTAAGGCGATTTCGAAACTTTGCCGGAAATATCATCCGACCATTTTCATGGGAACACCCTCTTTTTTGCGGCTTTACCTGCGTCGGCTGCAGCGTGAGGATTTCACCTCCGTGAACCAAATCATGCTTGGCGCGGAGCGCTGTCCAGTCGAGCTGATGGACGAAAGCCAGCGCTGTTTCGGTGTTCGTCCGGTGCAGGGGTACGGCATTACCGAAACCTCTCCCATCATCGCGGCCAATCTTTCTCGCCTGAGAATGCAGCCCGGGGATGCGCCTCCCAAAGATGAATCTCTCGGCCGACCTTTGCCTCGGGTATCGGTGAAAGTGCTCAATTTAGACACGAACGAACCTTGTCAGCCGGGTGAAGTCGGCATGCTCTGGGTTTCCGGGCAGAGCGTCATGAAGGGATATTATGATGAACCGGAACTGACGGCGGACGTCATTCAGGACGGCTGGTACCGCACGGGCGATCTGGTCTCACTGGATGAAGAGGGCTATATTCTTTTAGCCGGGCGTCTGAGTCGCTTCGCCAAAATTGCCGGTGAAATGGTACCGCACGAAGGACTGGAAGAGGTTCTGAATCAGATTCTCGCCAATCCAATTGACGAACCGCCGAAACTTTGTGTCACGTCCGTTCCTGACGCGCGCAAGGGAGAGAAAATCGTCGTTTTATACACCGAATTATCGCGAACGCCGGCCGAAATTAATGCCATGCTCTTGGAACGGAAAATCCCACCGCTCTGGATTCCCGCTCAGGATGCGTACCGCCAAATCACCGCCATTCCGCTTTTAGGCACCGGAAAACTGGACCTTTACACCATCCAGCAAGTCGCCATGCAGCAGTTCGCAGACGACACTCTTTCCATCTAAAATCTCCCTCACGTTTCTATTTCCCCGTGTCCCCGTGGACGGAGGACGAAGTCCGTAGTCCCGGATGAAGCGCCGAAGGACGTTTCGCCGTGTTTTGATTCTTCCCCGTGTTTTGATTTTTCCCGTGGAGCCGTGGAGGGAGGACGCAGTCCGTAGTCCCGGAAAGGGAAGTGCCGACGGACGTGGGGCGAAAAATGGTCTTGTGGCAGGACGATTTATCATTTTTCAGTCCAGCGGTTCTTGGGTGGGAAGTGTCGTAATTCCCATTTTCTGAAGAGGTACGCCTGTTAGGGTGGGGACGGGGTTCCGGAGAGCAAGAGTGCTCTCCCTCCATGTTTTGATTTTCCGTGGAGCCGTGGACGGAGGACGTAAGTCCGTAGTCCCGGATGAAGCGCCGAAGGACGTGAGATAAAAATGGAAGCGCCGACGGACGTTTATTTTTCCGTCCTTAACCTCCGGCGCGGGTGCGGTGGAAATGCTGGGGGAAATTACGACTTTCTGGAAAAATCGGGCATAAAAAAAAGATGAAACGTTTTGAGGCGTTCCATCTTTTTTTGTTGGGTTTCGCGGTGCGGTACGCAGCCAAATTACTTTTTCATGCGGCGATAAATTAGCATGCAGGCGCCGCCGAAAAGTAATAAAAGGTACGTCGAGGGTTCCGGAACGCCATTTCCCGGCACGTCGGCACGGGTGATTTGGG